>JANXXF010000375.1 GCA_025350775.1 Actinomycetes bacterium | reverse complement strand
CAGCGAGAGGGTGCCGTCGACGAGCTTGCGGTCGCCGAGGGGCGAGCCGTTGCGGGCGGAGTAGTCGAAGAACGGCTGCTGTGTCATGTTCTCGTCGCCGCCGGCGACGACGATCTGCGCGTCGCCCACCTGGATGTCCTTGACGCCGCTCCAGATCGCCTGCAGGCCGCTCGAGCAGAGGCGGTTGACATTGTACGCCGGCACCGACACCGGGATGCCCGCCTCGAGGGCGCAGCGGCGCGCGTTGTACGCGTCCGGCCCGACCTCGGCGACGCAGCCCATCACGACCGACTCGACCTCGGCCTTGTCGACGCCCGCGCGCTCGAGGGCGGCCTCGATCGCCGCGGCGCCGAGCTTGTAGGCCGGAACCTCCTTGAAGCCGCCCTGGAAGCGGCCGATCGCCGTCCGCGCCCCACCCGTGATCACAACTTCCCTCATCAAACTGCTCCCGTCCTTCTCGACGTTACCCGACCCGTGTTGAACCCTAGCCAGTGCATCCGGCCCAGGTAGCGGGCATGCTCGACCTTCATGCAGCGATCTACAACGACGGCGAGGCCGCCGTTCCGTGCGATCGTAGCGCCCTCCAGGCTCACCACGCCGTACTGGCACCAGAGCGCCTGGGCGCCCACCGCAACGGCCTCGCGGGCGATCTCCGGCACCGCCTCGGGCGCGCGGAACACGCAGACGACATCGACCGGGACGGGCACGTCCAGGAGCGACGGGTACGACGTTGCACCGAGCACCTCCGGCTCGCGCGGGTTCACCGGCACGATGGTGTAGCCGTGCCGCTGCAGGTAGAAGCCGACGAAATGGCTCGGCCGCAGCGGGTTGCCCGAGAGGCCGACGACGGCGACCGTCCGCGCGGACAGGAGCAGGCCCCGGATGACCTCCGGGCTCTGGAGCTCGGCCGGCACAGGGAGCGAGCCGGCGGCGGTCACGGGGCCGTCCCGCCGGCGGCTGCGGCTGCGACTGACGCGGCCGCCGCGACCAGCCCCTGATCGAGATCCCACAGCAGGTCGGCGGCGTCCTCGAGGCCGATCGAGAGGCGGATCGTGCCAGGCCCGATGCCGGCAGCCGCCAGCTCGCCGTCGTCGAGTTGCCGGTGCGTGGTGGACGCCGGGTGGATGACGAGGCTCTTCGCGTCACCGACGTTGGCAAGGTGCGAGAAGAGGTCGAGCGCCTCGACGAAAGAGACCGCAGCCGGGCGGCCACCCGCGATGTCGAACGAGAAGATCGCGCCGGCCCCGCGCGGCAGATAGCGGGCGACGAGCGGCGCGTAGCGGCTGTCAGGGAGTCCGGCGTAGCGGACACGTTCGACGCCGTGCCGGGCCTGCAGCCAGCCCGCCACGGCGATCGCATTGCCGACGTGGCGCTCCATGCGCAGCGGCAGCGTCTCGATGCCCTGGAGGAAGAGGAAGGCGTTGAACGGGCTCATCGCTGCGCCCAGGTCGCGCAGGGTCTCCGCGCGCAGCTTCATCAGGTAGCCGTAGACGCCGAACGTCTCGTGGAACGCCAGCCCGTGGTAGGCCGGCGAGGGGTCGGCGACGACGGGGTAGCGGCCGTTCGACCAGTCGAAGCGGCCCGAGTCGACGACGACGCCGCCGATCGAGGTGCCGTGGCCACCCAGGAACTTCGTCGCCGAGTGGACGACGATCTCGGCGCCGTGCTCGAACGGCCGGCACAGGTACGGCGTGGCGAAGGTGTTGTCGACGACGAGCGGGGCGCCGGCCTCGGCCGCCACCGCCGCCACCGCCTCGATGTCGAGGACGTTGCCACCGGGATTGCCGATGGTCTCGGCGAAGAGCGCCTTCGTCTCGGGGCGCAGGGCGCGCCGCCAGGCCTCGGCGTCGTCGGGATCGACAAAAGTCAGGTCAAACGAGAGCTTGCGGGCGAGGTGCTTGAGCTGCGTGGTCGTGCCGCCGTACAGCGACGCTGAAGCGACGACGTGATCGCCGGGCACGAGCAGCGTGAACAGCGCCGCCGCCTGCGCGGCGAGGCCGCTAGCGAAGGCCACCGCCCCCACCCCGCCCTCGAGGCTCGCGACCCGCTCCTCGAGCACCGCCACGGTCGGGTTCATGATCCGCGAGTAGGTGTTGCCGTACTCCTGCAGGTTGAAGTACGCGGCCGCGGAGTCGGCGTCCTCGAAGACATAGCTCGTGGTCTGGTAGATCGGCACGGCGCGCGCGCCCGTCGTCGGGTCGGGTCGCTGGCCCGCGTGGAGCGCGCGCGTGCCGAAGCCGAATTCGTGCTCGGCGGCCAGCGGTCGCTCAGCTCCTGCCGGCCGGCGGCGAGGCCGGGGCCGCGGTCACGGGCTTGGTCGCGAGCCTAATCCCGACGGTGGCCTCCGCCGCTGCCGCCGCGTCGCCCGGCTTCGCGGCGATCCGCGTGAGGAAGTCCCGCACCACCGGGGTCTGGCGTGCCTCCTCGAGCAGGAACGAGTCGTGCCCGTACGTCGTGTCCAGCTCGTGGTGCTCGACGTCCCTGCCCGCAGCGAGCAGGGCAGCCTCGAGCCGATACGCATCGCGTGGCGGATACAGCCAGTCGGACGAGAACGAGACGAGCAGCACCGCGGCCCGCAGCTTCGCGACAGCGCGCTCGAGCGACCCCTCGCCGTGGGCGCGCGCCAGGTCGAAGTACGTCAGCGCGCGCGAGATCGTGAGGTAGGTGTTGGCGTCAAAGCGGTCGGCGAAGGCGCGGCCCTGGTGGCGGAGATAGCTCTCGACCTCGAAGTCGGCGCCCTCGACGGTATAGGAGTAGTCCAGGCGCTCCTGGAGGCGGCGGCCGAACTTCTCTTCCAGGGCCGGCGCCGAGAGGTATGTGATGTGGCCGAGTTGGCGGGCGACGGCGATGCCTGCCCGTGGTGCACGGCCCGTGCCGTAGAAGTGGCCGCCCTGCCAGTCCGGGTCGCTCATGATCGCGTTACGCGCGACGGCATTGAGCGCGACGCCCTGGGCGCCGAGCGCCGCGGTGGTGGCGATGCCGAGCACGCCACGGACGGCCTCAGGATGCGTCACCGCCCACTCCAGTCCCAGCATCCCGCCGAGTGAGCCGCCCGCCACGGCTAGCAGTTGCTCGATGCCAAGCGCCTCCTGCAGGAAGCGGCGCTGCGCCCGCACCATGTCGGCGACAGTGACGACCGGGAAGTCGCCACCGTAGGGGCGGCCGCTGGCAGGGTTTGCGGACGACGGGCCTGTCGAGCCACGGCACCCGCCGATCAGGTTCGTCGAGACGACGAAGTAGCGGTCGGTGTCGAACGCCTTGCCCGGGCCGATCATGCCGTCCCACCAGCCCAGCCCGGAGCGTGGCTTGACGCCGCGGTCGTCGGCCTTGAAGCCGTCGAGCGCCGTGGGCGTGTCGGCGTCGGCGCTCCAGCCCGCCGCGTGGGCGTCACCGGAGAGGGCATGACAGACGAGCACGACGTTGCCGCGGTCAGGCGCGAGCGTTCCGTACGTCTCGTACGCGATGCGCACCTCGGGTAGGGAGGCGCCGGCCTCCAGCTCGAGCGGGGCAGTGAGGTCGTGGTGGCGGGTCTCGACGACGCCGACGGAGCCGAGCTCGTCGTGTGCACGCGCAGGCATGGCTGAGAAGGTACACCGCGGTGCGCCGCCGTCGGCGACCCGGGAGAGCACGCGAGCCCCCCTGCCAGGGCGGCCGCCGCGTGGCTCAGCCCGTAAGAACTTATTTCAGAATGAGCGTTGAACCTCGGGGCCCTCGGAGCGAGCGGGTGCGCTGACCGGCTCGCAGGCCAGGCTGGCCGCCTGGACAAGAGTCGGGCAGCGCACCCGCGAAGCCCTGGAGGCCGCTCATGGAGCGGGCTTCAGGTCGCCGCAGGCCCACAGTTCGGACGCGCAGCGGCCGGACTATGGGCC
>JANXXF010000339.1 GCA_025350775.1 Actinomycetes bacterium | reverse complement strand
ACGTCGCCGGCGACGTCACCGTGCTCGGCCCCGGCGACGGGTACACGCTGGCCGGCGGCGTCGAGCACAGCGGCACCGCCGGGTTCGAGGGCTGCCTCGTGATCGACGTGTTCGCCCCGGTGCGCGAGGACTATCGCGAGCGAGCAGCAGAGGCGCGCCGCGACCAGTAGGGGCCTGGCCGTCGGCCCGAGCCACCCGCACGACGCCGGCTCGCCCGCCGAGCGCCCCTACCGACCGAGCAGCGCCACCGCCTCGATCTCGACGAAGGCGCCCGGCACGACCAGCTTGCTGATCTCCACCAGCGTGGACGCGGGCCGCACCGTCCCGAACGCCTCACGGCGCGCGACATCGACCGCCTCGCGGTCGTCGATCCGCGTGAGGAACACCGTCACCTTGACGACGTCGGCGATGGTCGCCCCCGCCACGGCCAGGATCGCGGCCATGTTGCGAAACACCTGCCTCGCCTGCTCCGTGACGTCGTCGCCGCCGACCAGCAGGCCGTCCGCGTCGATGGGCACGACGCCGCTCACGAACAGCAGGTCGTCGGCGCGAACGGCCTCGGTGTAGTGCGAGAACGGCGCCGGCTGCCCGGGGACGCGGAACTCCTCGCGCCGCGCCGCTGTCACTGTGCGAAGTGGTCGCGGATGGCGTCGAGGCCGCCCTTGAACACCTGCGCTGCGAAGAAGTCCTTCCAGTGGTCGAGCTCGGCCCGCTCGCAGTCGAACGTCGTCGTCCACTCGACGAACGAGCGGTCGCCGTCGGTGACCGGGGTGACCCGGATAGTGGCGTGGTAGTCGATCACCGGGAACGGCGGCTCGCAGAAGGCGTACGAGTACGAGCGGCCGGCGTCGGAATGAGCGGTCAGCACCTCGCGGATGCCGGTGCCGTCGACGAGCTCGAAGTTGCGGATGCCGCCGACCTGATCGCCGCCCTTGCCATTCTCGATGTGGCTCCTGGCGACCAGGCCTGCATGCCAGTCGGGCAGCCCGTTGAAGTCGCGGATATAGCTCCAGACCGTGTCGGCGGTGGCGTCGACGACGGTGCTCGCGGTGGAACGTGCCATGTGGGTGCTCTCTCTCTCTCGCCGTTGGTGGCGGCTAGGCTAGCGCCGAGCCAGGGCGGCGTCGCGGATCTGCGTGATGGTCTGCTGCGGCATAATTGCCTCCGGATCGAGGCGCAGCTCGATCAGCGACGGGACTGCGAGGGCGAGGCAGCGGTCGAGCGCGGCGCCGAACTCCTCGTTACGTTCGACCGTCTCACCGTGGGCGCCGAAGCTCCTGGCGAACGCCGCAAAGTCGGGGTTGACGAGGCGCGTGCCGACGATCCGCCCGGGGTACTCCCGCTCCTGGTGCATGCGGATCGTCCCGTACATGCCGTTGTTGGCGACGATCGTCACGAAGGCGAGGCCCTCGGCCATAGCGGTCGCGAGCTCCTGCCCGGTCATCAGGAAGTCGCCGTCGCCGGCGAGGCAGACGACCGTGCGCTCGGGATGGACGAGCTTCGCCGCCAGCGCAGCCGGGAACCCGTAGCCCATGGAGCCGCTCGTCGGGGCGAGCTGCGCCGGGTACACGGGAAACGGCCAGTGGCGGTGGGCCCACACCGAGTAGTTACCGGCACCGTTGGTGATGAAGGCGTCGGCCGGGAGCCGCTCGCGCATGATCCGGATGACCTGGCCCATGTCCAGCGGATAGACGGGCGGCGGCACCACGAGCGACGCCTCGAACTCGGCGCGGGCGGCACGCGTCCCGGCGGCCCAGCGGGCGCCAGCGGCCGGCGGGCGCGCGCAGGCGGCTGCAAGGAATTCGGCCGAGCCGGAGGCGATGCCGAGGGTAGGCCGGTAGACGCGGCCGATCTCGTCGGCGTCGGGGTAGACGTGAATCAGAGTCTGGCGCGGTGTCGGCTGCTCGAACAGCGTGTAGCCGTTGGTCGTGGCGTCGCCGAGGCGGGCGCCGACGCAGAGGATGAGGTCGGCCTCCTTGACCCGCACGGCGAGCTCCGGCCGTACGCCGATGCCGATGTAGCCCGCGCACGACGGTGAGCCGTTATCGACGTAGTCCTGCCGGCGGAACGACGTGACTACCGGGATCTGCCAGGCCTCGGCGAACGCAGCGGCGTCGCGCGCGGCCTCCCTGCTCCAGCCACCGCCGCCCACCACCAGGAACGGCCGCTCGGCCGCGGCCAGCAGCGCCAGTGCGTCGTCGAGCTGGCCGGGCGCGGGGCCGGGCCGCACCGGCACGTACGGCGCCACGTCGCGCACGGCGACACGGTCGCGCAGCATGTCCTCCGGCAGCGACACGACGACGGGCCCAGGCCTGCCGGAGGTCGCCATGCTGAAGGCGCGCGCCATGACCTCGGGGATGCGTGCCGCGTCGTCGATCTCGACCGCCCACTTGGCGAGCGGCGAGAACATCGCGACGTAGTCGACCTCCTGGAACGCCTCGCGGCCGCGGTCGCCACGCGCGATCTGCCCGATCAGCAGCAGCATCGGCGTCGAGTCCTGCATCGCCGTGTGCACGCCGACGGCGGCGTGCGTGGCGCCAGGCCCGCGTGTAACGAAGCAGACACCCGGCCGGCCGGTGAGCTTGCCGTGCGCGTCCGCGGCGTTCGCGGCGCCCGCCTCCATACGGCAGATGACGAAGCGGATCGGCCGGTCGACCATCGCATCGAGGGCGGCAAGGTAGCTCTCGCCGGGAACGCCGTAGATCGTGTCGACGCCGTGCAGCCGCAACTGGTCGACGAGGACCTCACCACCGGTACGCGTGCTTTTAGTGCTATCAGTGCTATCAATCATTGCCCACCATCCTGTCAAAGTAGACACGCGCCCGCTGTAGCTTCGGCAACTCGGCGTCGGCGGGGTCGACGTACGAGATCGTCCGCTTACCCTCCCACTCTGCCGGCAGCACCAGCACCCGCACGAACGCCGAGTCGTCGGTGGCAGACGCGGTTGCGTGCACCGGTGACGGGCCCGACTCGAACCAGGCGCCGCCCGGGCCATAGTCGCTGATCTGGCCGTCGGTGGCGATGCGGATCGCCCCGAAGAGCAGGCGGCGAATCCCTGGGCCGGGGTGCGTGTGCCGATAGGCGATGCCCCCCGGCGGGAAGTCGATGCGGTCGCAGCGCAGCAGCAGCGGGCCGGCAAGCGGCGCCAGCTCCGCAGCGAGGGCTGCGCTCACAGGCGCCCCGGCGGCCTCTGCCTCCAGCTCCCAGCGCAGCGCCGGGCCCTTCACCGCCGCCGCGCCGAAGAAGGCCTCGTCGGCCGCGATGTCGTACACCACACGGTTGCCGACGCCGGTCTCAACGCCGTCGGGATGCTCGTGGAGGGAGAGCCGCATCGGATTCCTCGCCCTCAGTGGAAGAACTGTCCGCCGTCGATGACGATCGTCTGCCCCGTGACGAAGCTTGACTCGCTGCAAGCGAGGTAGACGACGGCGCCGACGACGTCTTCCGGCACCTGGTCGCGCTTGATCGTACGGGCCGCCACCGACGCCGCCTGCAGCGCTTCGACGACCTCGGGGTGCTGCTTCACGCCCTCCGACAGTGTGAACCCGGGCGCCACACAGTTCACCCGCACGACGCCGCCCAGTTCCCTCGCCAGCGCGCGCGTGAACGCCACGATCGCGCCCTTGCTCGTCACGTAGTGCAGCAGCAGCGGCACGCCACGGAACGGCGTCCCCGACGAGATGTTGACGATCGCGCCACCGCCCGTCTCGCGCATCCGCGGCACGACGGCACGCGCCGTCAGGAACATCGAGAGGACGTTGACGTCCATGACACGGCGCCACTCGTCCACCGGAATCTCGTCGAACGGGCGCATCTGCAACGTGGCGTAGAGCCCCGCGTTGTTGACCAGCACGTCGATGCGACCGCAGCGTGCCACCGTCTCCTCGGCCATGCTCAGCGTGTCCGCCTCGGACGCGACGTCCACCGTCAGGCCCACCCCGCCGGCGTACCGGGCCGCCGCCTCCTCCGCCCCCTTCAGGTCGGCGATCACGAGCCGCGCGCCCTCCGCTGCCAGTCCGTCGGCGATCGCGCGGCCGATGCCCTGGGCGCCCCCGGTGACGATCGCGACCTTGCCCGCGAGGCGCATGCCGCCGCCTCTGCCTAGCGCGCCGGCGAGAACGGCGTCGGCACGAGGATGCGGTTGCGCTGCGTGTGGATCAGCGGTGCGATCCTGGGCAGAAACGCCTGCCAGCGCGGATCGGCGGCGAGCATCGCGCGCCGCTGCTCGCGCTGCGCGAAATCGTCGTAGGCCCACAGCGAGACGTAGCAGCTGAGCTCGCCGATATCGGTCGTGTAGGCCCCGACCAGGTTGCCAAGAATCTCCTGCTGCACCTCGATCCCCTCGCTCGCGTACAGCTTGACGAGCTCGGGGAGCTTGCCGGTGTAGACGTGGTAGGTGCGCTCCTCGACGATCACTGTGCTTCCCTTCGCGCGCGGACGCGGCGGCTAGATGCCGCCAAGGCAGACGTACTTCAGCTCGAGCCACTCCTCGAGCCCGTACTTCGAGCCCTCGCGGCCGATACCCGACTCCTTCATGCCGCCGAACGGCGCCACCTCGGTCGAGATCAGCCCGGTGTTGACGCCGAGAATCCCGAACTCGAGCTGCTCCGACACACGGTAGATGCGGCCGATGTCACGGCTGTAGAAGTACGCGGCGAGACCGTAGGGCGTCTCGTTGGCGATCCGGATCGCCTCGTCCTCGTCGCGGAAGCGCGTCAGCCCGGCGACCGGGCCGAACGTCTCCTCGCAGGTCATCGCGGCGCCGATCGGCACGTTGTCGATGACCGTCGGCGTGAAGAACGTGCCGCCGCGCGGGCTGCGCTCACCACCGGTGAGCACGGTGCCGCCGCGCGCGATCGCGTCGGCGACGTGCCGCTCGACCTTCTCCAGCCCCTGCTCGTCGATCAGCGGCCCCACCTGCGCGCCGGCCTCGGTGCCGTGCCCCAGAACGAGCCGCTCCGTGGCCGCGACGAGCTTGTCGCGAAACTCGTCGTACACGTCCTCGTGCACCAGCATGCGGTTCGCGCAGATGCAGGTCTGGCCGGCATTGCGGAACTTGCAGATGATCGCGCCTTCAACAGCCGCATCGATGTCGGCGTCGGCGAAGACGATGAAGGGCGCGTTGCCGCCAAGCTCGAGCGACACCTTCTTCACCGTGTCGGCGCACTGCCGCATCAGCAGCTTGCCGACCTCGGTCGAGCCGGTGAAGCCGATCTTGCGGACGATCGGGTTCGAGGTCAGCTCGCCGCCGATGGCGGGCGCGTCGGCGGCAGCGCCGGTGATCAGCGAGAGCACCCCTGGCGGCAGGCCGGCCTCGATCGCGAGCACCCCGAGGGCAAGCCCGGAGAGCGGCGTCTGCTCGGCGGGCTTGATGACGATCGTGCAGCCCGCGGCGATCGCCGGCGCGGCCTTGCGCGTGATCATCGCCGAGGGGAAGTTCCAGGGGGTGATGCCGCCGCAGACGCCGATCGGCTCCTTCGTCACGAGGATCCGCTTGTCGCTGGACTGGGCCGGGATCGTGTCGCCGTAGACGCGCTTGGCCTCCTCCCCCATCCACTCCAGGAACGAGGCGGCGTAGCCGATCTCGGCGTTCGATTCGGCCAGCGGCTTGCCCTGCTCGCGCGTCATGATCATCGCCAGGTCGCGCCGGTGGCGGAGCATGAGGTCGGAGAACGCCCGGAGGTATGCCGCGCGCTCGCGCG
>JANXXF010000316.1 GCA_025350775.1 Actinomycetes bacterium | reverse complement strand
GCGTCGGCGCGGGCGGCGGCCGGCTCGCCGATGACCCAGGTCGCGCCCTCGTGGGCGAGCGGCCGGCCGAGCGCGCGCGCGAGCGTGGCGACGTCGACGAGGCCCGGGCGGCGGGCCGACGCCGGCAGCGGCACGCACACCTCGCCCAGACAGGCACCCTCCGGCTTCAGCTCCCAGCCGGTGGCGGCAGGCAGCTCGTCGACCGGGAGGAAGAGGGCAGCCGCGGCCACGTCTGCGTCCGCGTCTGCGTCGGCGTCCGGGCTGCCACCCGCGATCGCCTGCGCGCCCGGCGAGCGGTGCGGGGCGCGGTCGCCGAAGTGGATGGTCGCAGCCACGATGTGCCCACCCTAGCGAGCCGCGGCGGTTGCTACAACAGCGCGAGCGGGTGACGGCGGCCGAACTACAGCAGCGTGACCGGGTCGCCCACGCGGACGCGCCCCGCCGCCACCACGTCGGCGTACATCCCGAAGCTGATCCGCCCCTCGGGCGCGCCGCGGTACGCGGCGATCGCCTTGAGCGTGTCGGCGTCGGTGCGGCCCGTGTCGGGGCTGTGCCCGGTGATGACGCAGCGCCCCACATCGCCGGCCACCTCGATCACCGCGTCGCCGATCCGCACGCGCCGTGCCGCCCAGGTGTCTTCCTCGTGCGCGGCGCAGCCGTCGACGACGATCAGCATCCGAAAACGCCTGTCGTCGGCGAGGCGCGGGTCGCCCGAACGGCGCGCCAGCTCCTCGCACGACCCGCGCGAGAGGAGCGACACCGGGTGGAGGACGTCGCAGGCGGAGCTCACCCGGTCGGCCCGCACGAGGCGCACCGTCCGCCCGGCCGTCTCGGACAGCGCCTCCGCAAACGGCCCTTCGACGACGCGGCCCGTTACCGGGCGCCCGTAGAAGCTCGTCTCGACGGCGGCGCCGAGGGCGCGCGTGTCGCCCTCGACGACGGTGCCGCCATCAGTGCCGCCACCCACGCCACCGACGGCCCCGCCGCCCCCGTCCCGCGGGAACCGCAGCGTCAGCCGGTCGAGCCCGGCGTCGAGCCGCGCCTCTACCTGCACGAGCTCGCCCACGAGCTTCCCGTTCACCATCCGCCCCTCGTCGTCGACGAGGTAGAAGACGCGGTCGCCGGGGACGCCGTCGAGACCGATCTCGATCGACTCGGGATGGAGCAGCTTGAGGCCCTTGACGGGCGAGAGCGAGAGACGCGCGACGGTGGGCATGCGTCGCAGGCTATCGACGCGGGCGCCCGTCAGCCGTGGCCGCTCCGGCGATCTTGCGCGGCGGCCGCTCCCCGGGGCACACTTGAGGCATGCTTCGCCGCCGCGCCGCCAGGGATGTCCAGCTGACCAGCGAGCGGGAGGAGACACGGTCTCTGCTCGTGGGGATGATGCGGATCGACGCGAAGCTCGACGAGATCAAAGCGCTACTCACGGAGGAAGACGATGGCGAAGAGACGGATTGACCCGGAGGAGCGCCGCAGGAAGCCCGCCGCGCCCGCCGCGACGAGCGCATCCACCGGATCCTGACGTTCGGCCTCGGCCGGGCGGCGTAGCGCCGCTCCGAGCCGCCGCCGGCGCTCCGCCCCACTCCGGGAGCGGCGCCTACGCCGCCGCGAACACGAGCGAGACGCCGTCGCGATTCTCTGCGACCCTGGCCTCGCGCACGCGCCGCGACACCAGGCGCGGCACAGGCGTCGAAGGAGCGATCGAGATCACGAATTCGATGCCTGTGGCTCGGGAGATGTTCATGAGCGTCACGAGTTCCGGGTTCGTCTCCCCGGACTCCAGCCGTGCCACGAACGGCTGCTTGACGCCAAGCATCTTCGCGAGCGCGCGCTGCGAAAGCTTGTGCGCGCTCCGGTACCTGATGATCTCCGTGGCTACGGCTCGGGCGAGCGCAGTCCTCTCCCAGTCGCGACGAAACTCGGGGTCGCGAGCCAACTCCTCGGCGAGGAATACCTCAAATGTCTTGTTACCGGGATAGTCGATCGTCATCGCAGTGCTCCTCGTTCCGAAGATAACGAACGATAACTCCTTCGTTATCGACCGTCAAGATTCGTACCTCTCGTACCTTGTCCGCGCAGAAGCAACAGCTCGACCGAAGTCGGCCTTGTCCGCCCTGACCGCGGCGGCAAGAATGACGTAGTCACCGCCAACGCGGCGGTAGATGAGACGCACAGGCGACGCCCCCTGGCGCGGCCGCAACTCCAACAGGCGCGCCTCTCCCTTGAGCGACTTCGTGTG
>JANXXF010000314.1 GCA_025350775.1 Actinomycetes bacterium | reverse complement strand
CGCGCGAGCTGTTCCAGCGCTTCGACCTGCTCGTCCAGCCGCAGATGCCCGTTGTGCCGCCGAAGCTCGGCCAGGACCTGGTCGAGCTCGGCAGCGAGCAGCTTTCGTACCGGCTCGCGTTGCTGCCGTTCAACTCGCCGTGGAGCCTCGTCGGGCTGCCGGCAATGAGCGTTCCCGCCGGCTTCGTGGGTGGGCTCCCGGTGGGCATGACGCTCGTCGGCCCACGCTTCGGTGAGGCCGCCGTGCTTCGTGCCGGCCATGCGTTCCAGCAGGCGACCGACTGGCATGAGCGCCGGCCGGCGTTGACATGATCTCCTGACCCCGTACACCGAGCGAAAGGTGCACTCGGCATGTCTGTACTGATCAAGGGTGGCCGTATCGTCACCGCGTCCGACGACTACGTCGCGGACATCTTCATCGAGAAGGAGCGGATCTCGCTGATCGGCTCCAACCTCAAGGTCGCTGCCGACCGCGTGATCGATGCCCGCGGCAAGTACGTGCTGCCGGGCGCGATCGATCCGCACACGCACATCGAGTTCCCGTTCGGTGCGACGACCACCTGCGACACGTGGACGTCGGCCACGACGGCGGCCGCCGCGGGCGGCACCACCACGGTCGTCGACTTCTGCGTGCAGACGCCAGGCAAGTCCCTCGGGGCGGCACTCGACTCCTGGCATAAGAAGATGGACAAGAACAAGCCGGTCATCGACGTCGGCTTCCACATGGCCATCACCGATCTGAAGAAGCCCGAGACGATGAAGGAGCTCGCGGCGATCGACGAGGCGGGCATCACCTCGTACAAGCTCTTCATGGCCTACAAGGGCGCTGTCATGGTCGACGACACGACCCTGTTCAAGGTGATGCGCCAGGCCAAGGAGAAGGGCGCTGTCGTGATGGTGCACGCCGAGAACGGCGACGCCATCGACGTCCTCGTCAAGGACGCGCAGGCGAAGAAGCACACGCTGCCGAAGTACCACGCTTCGACGCGCCCGGTCGAGACCGAGGGCGAGGCCACGAACCGCGCGATCCAGCTCTCCCGCATCGCCGGCTCGACGCTCTACGTCGTCCACGTCTCGTGCAAGCAGTCGATCGACCCGATCGCGCACGCCCGCGAGAACGACTGGGACATCCACGGCGAGACGTGCCCGCAGTACCTCTTCTTCGACGAGTCGTACCTCGACAAGCCGAACTTCGAGGGCGCCAAGTGGATCTACACGCCGCCGCCCCGCCCGAAGGAGCACCAGGATCACCTCTGGCACGCGCTCAACAAGGACGTGCTGTCGGTGATCTCGACCGATCACTGCCCGTTCAACTGGAAGGGCCAGAAGACGCTCGGCCGCAAGGACTTCGCCATGATCCCGAACGGCGGCGTCGGCATCGAGGACCGTGTGCGGCTGATCCACCACTACGGTGTGACGAAGGGCCGCATCAGCCTCAACCGGATGGTCGAGCTGCTCTCGACAGGCCCGGCGAAGTACTTCGGCCTGTACCCCCGCAAGGGCACGATCTCGATTGGCGCCGACGCCGACATCGTCATCTTCGACCCGAAAAAGAAGTGGACGATCTCGAAGAAGACGAGCCACTGCCTGGCCGACCACAACCTCTACGAGGGCCGCAAGGTCACCGGCACGCCCGTGGTCACGCTCGTCCGTGGCAAGGTCGTCGTCGAGGACAACAAGCTCGTCGTCACGCCGGGCCACGGCCAGTACATCAAGCGGGCCAACTACGGCTCCAAGCTGCTCGCGAAGGGCAAGTAGATGAGCGACCAGGCGGCCCAGGACCTCTACGCAGCGAAGGGGTTCGGCAACAAGTTCGAGTACGGCACGAATCCTGCCGTCGTGGTGATCGACTTCTCGTGTGGCTTCACCGACCCGGCGTGCGCGCTCGGCGCCGACTTGACGGCGGAGGTGCTGGCGACGAAGCGGCTGCTCGACGTCGCCCGCGACAGGGGGCTGCTCGTCGTGTACACCACGAACGGCTTCGTCGAGTCGGGCAAGGACGGGGCGCTCTGGCTGAAGAAGGTGCCGAAGCTGGGCGATCTCGAGCTGGGCGGGAAGTGGCTTGACATCGACCCGCGGCTCGAGGCTCGGCCCGACGAGCCGGTGCTGCTGAAGAAGGGCGCGTCGGGGTTTTTCGGCACGAACCTCGCGTCGGTGCTCGTCGCGCAGCGCATCGACACCGTCGTGCTCTGCGGGGCGACGACGAGCGGCTGCATCCGGGCGACCGCGATCGACCTGCTGCAGTACGGCTGGCCCGGGCTGGTGCCGCGCGAATGCGTCGGCGACCGGGCGCAGGCGCCGCACGAGGCGAACCTGTTCGACATCAACGCCAAGTACGCAGATGTCGTCTCGGTGGACGAGGCGATCGCCTACCTGGCGACGGTGCCGTCGAAGCTGGCGGGCGCGGCCGCGTAACGGACGTGGGCGCGCGCAGCGGACGTGGGCGCGCGCGCGAGAGGGAGGTCTACGCCACGCCGAGCTAGGCGCGGAGCGCGCGGCGGACGATCTCGCGTGTCGTCGAGCGACGATCTTCCGGGCAAAGGGCTGCCTGCTAGTGTCGCTGGGCGACAACCTGCCGTCGCGAAGTCGTGTTCAGGAGGGTTCGGATGGATCAGTCGACCAGCGTGCGCGTAGCCGGAGAAGCCGCGGCGGGAACGGCCCCTGACGGACGCCGCTCGGCAGCGCTGCTCTCCCTGCTGGAGGCCGCCCGCGCTCTCCCCCCGCACTAGCTGTGTCGCATCTCCGAGATCGTCGCCGGCCTGCTCGACGCGAGCTCGGTCCGAATCTTCATCGCCGACTATGCGCTCGTGTGCCTGCAGGAGTTCGGTGTCGGGGAGCTCCGGCCGAGCGTTCCGATCGAGGGCACCCTGGCCGGTCGGGCGTTCGCCAACGGCGAGATCCTGGTCGTCGATGGCGATCCGACCGTAGTCTGGGTACCGCTGACCGACGGCAGCGAGCGGCTCGGCGTGCTCGAGGTGACCGTCGATACCTGGCATGACGAGCTGCATGCGCTGCTCGAGCCGATAGTCACGATCCTCGTCCTGGAGCTGGTCAGGAAGGGGCGCTACACGGATCTCGTGCTGCGCAGCCGGCGATCTCAACTGCTGTCGCCGGCGGCCGAGCTGCAGTGGGCGCTGCTGCCACCGCTGGCGTGCTCAACCGAGCAGGTAGCTGTGAGCGGCATTCTCGAACCGGCCTACTCGGTCGGCGGCGACTCCTTCGACTACGCATTCAATCCCGGGACGCTCGAACTCGCGATTATCGATGCGGTCGGGCATGGCATGCCCGCCGTCCTCCTGGCTGCCGTCGCCACCAACGTCCTGCGCAACGTCCGGCGCGGAGGCGGCGATCTGACAGAGGCGTATGTCACGACCGGCGAACAGCTCGCGGAGCAGTTCACCCGTCCCATGTTTGCGCCATTTGTGACCGGCCAGCTCGGCAGCCTCGAGCTCAGCACGGGGCGCCTTCGCTGGCTCAACGCCGGCCACCCTTTGCCTCTGCACGTGCGCGACGGCTCTTTTGTCGGCGAGCTCCCGTGCGCGCCGTCACTGCCTCTGGGCCTCGGCGGCACCGTCACGGAGATCGCCACCGCTGCCCTTCAGCCCGGCGACCGTGTCCTCTTCTACACCGATGGTGTCATCGAGAGCCGCTCGCCCGAGGGTGAGGCCTTCGGCACCGACAGGCTCGCCGACTTCCTCGTGCGCGCGACGCTCGACGGGGTGTCGCCCACCGAGACGCTGCGTCGGCTCAACGGCTCGATCCTCGCCTACAACGGCGCGGGCCTGAGCGACGACGCGACGCTGCTGCTGCTCGAGTATCAGCCGCCTCGCCGGTAGCTGTTCTCTGCCAGCAGCCGCGCTGATCGGGGCCGGCAGGCACATGCCGGCCGGCCCCACGCCGTTCGGTCGCAGCGGGAAGCCGCTACTTGGCCCGCACCGCGAACCAGCCGTCCACGTTGTCGCAGAGCACGACGTTCGCGGTGTCGTGCTCGTAGGTGTAGACGGGCTGCCGGTTCCAGGTGAGCTGCGTCGTGCCGTCGGGGCGCGTGATCGTGCCGAACTCGCCCTTGATCCCGGCCGTCATCGCCTTGACCCGCTCGCCCTTCATCAGCAGGACGGGCGGCCACTGCTTGGTGCACGCGCCGGTGCAATGCACCTTGAAGTCCTTCTCCTGGTTCCAGGTGTAGAGGCCGAGCTTCTTCTTCGTCGCCACCACCAGCCCGAGGTTTGCTGTCTTGATCTTGAGCACGGGCGGCGCAACGGGTGCGGCAGAGGGCGCGGCCAGGGCGACCGAGGCGAACGAGGCGAGGGCGACGGCGAGCACGGCGGCGGCGCCGGCGCTGCGGGCGAGCTTCATGGAGATCCTCCTGAGGTGCGGTTCGAATGCGGGTCGCCTCCGTTCTACCGGCAGCGCGGCGGCCGCTTGGCCGATCTCACCGGATCGTCAGGGAGTGTTCAGAGGCACGTAAGGACTGCCGTGCGCGTAGGATCCCGCGCATGACGACGCACCGCATCGCGCAGCTCCCCGGTGACGGGGTCGGCAAGGAGGTGGTCGCCGAGGCCCGCAAGGCTGTCGACGCGCTCGGCCTCGCCATCGAGTGGACGCACTTGCCCTGGGGCTCGGACTACTACCTCGAGCACGGCACGATGATGGCCGACGACTGGGTCGAGACCCTGCGCGCCCAAGACGCCGTGCTGATGGGCTCCTGCGGCTGGCCAACGGTGCCCGACCACGTCACCGTGTGGGGCATGACGCTCAAGATCCGCCAGACCTTCGACCTGTGGGCGAACGTCCGCCCGGCGCGCCTGCTGCCCGGCATCCCCACCAAGCTCGCAGGCCGCACGCCGGCCGACATCGACATGATCTTCGTGCGCGAGAACACCGAGGGCGAGTACGCCGGCGTCGGTGGCCGCGTGCACCAGGGGCATCCCAGTGAGATCGGAATCGAGACGAGCGTGTTCACGCGCGCCGGCATCGACCGGGTCGTCCGCTACGCCTTCGGCCTCGCGCAGCAGCGCAAGCGCGTGCTCACCAGCGCGACCAAGTCGAACGCCTCGCGCTTCGGCTACGTGCTCTGGGACGAGGTGGTCGAGGACGTCGGCGCCGACTTCCCCGACGTGCGCATCGACCGGGTGCTCGTTGACGCGCTCGCGGCGCGCATGGTGACGAACCCCGGCTCGCTCGACGTGGTCGTCGCGTCGAACCTCTTCGGCGACATCCTCACCGACATCGCCGCTGCCATCCAGGGCGGGATGGGCATGTCCGCCAGCGCGAACCTGGCACCGGGCAGCTCGGCACCGCCGTTCTTCGAGTCGGTGCACGGCTCGGCGCCCGACATCGCGGGCAAGGGCATCGCCAACCCGATCGCGACGATCTGGAGCGCCGTGCTGATGCTCGAGCACCTCGGCGAGCCGGCCGCGGCGGCGAGGCTGATGGCCGCGATCGAGGCCGTTTGCCTGCACGGTCCGCGCACCGGTGACGTCGGCGGAACGGCCGGCACGAGCGAGGTCGGCGACGCGGTCGTCGCCCGGCTCCGCGCATCCGCTTGACGTGAACCTGCCGCTAAGGGCACACTTCACGGCGTGACCAAGCTCGAGACCGTACCCGCAGCGCCGCTAGCCGGCGTAGCCGCAGAGGGCGCACTCGGTCTCGACCTGCTCCTCCTCGGGCTGATTCTCCCCTTCTAGGGGAGGCTGCCGACCACGCGCCGCAGGCGCAGACGCCGACCGAGAGAGCGCCACCGGTACGCCCAACGGCAGACCCGGTGGCAGAATGAGGAGACCAGGAGATGTCACACAGGATGGATCAGATGCCCAGGTTGCGGCATACGCAGAGAGGAGCAGTGATCGCATGAGCGGGTCGAAGAAGATGCTCGGAGCGGACGCCGTGCTGCGGTCGCTCGAAGTCGAGGGCGTCGAGACGGTATTCGGCATCCCCGGCGGCGCGGTCCTCCCGATCTACGATGCCTTCGCGCGCGGCAGCACGGTACGCCACGTCCTGGCCCGGCACGAGCAGGGCGCCGGCCACATGGCGCAGGGCCTGGCGCGTGCGTCCGGCAAGGTCGGGGTCGCGTTCGCCACGTCCGGGCCTGGCGCCACGAACCTCGTCACGCCGATCGCCGACGCGTGGATGGACTCGACGCCGTTGGTCTGCGTCACCGGCCAGGTGCGCTCGCACCTGATCGGCACGGATGCCTTCCAGGAGTGCGACATCACCGGCGTCACGATGCCGATCGTCAAGCACTCGTGGCTCGTGCAGGATGTCGAGGAGCTGCCGTCGATCATGAAGGCCGCCTTTCACGTCGCGCGTACCGGCCGTTGTGGCCCGGTGCTCGTCGATATCCCTCGCGACATCCAGGAGGCCGAGCTCTCCTTCAAGTACCCCGACTCGGTCGACCTACCGGGCTGGAAGCCGCCGACGAAGGCGCACCCGCGCCAGATCAGGGAGGCGGCTTCCCGTATCGCCAACGCCGATAAGCCCATGCTCTATGTCGGCGGCGGCACGCTCAACGGCGACGCCATGGCCGAGCTGCTCGAGCTCGCCGAGCTCTGGCGCCTCCCGGTCGTGACGACGCTGATGGGCAAGAGCGCCTTTCCCGAGACGCACGAGCTGTTCATGGGCTGGCCCGGCATGCACGGGCCGAAGTGGTCGAACTACGCCACCAACAAGTGCGACCTGCTGGTCGCCGTCGGCTCGCGTTTCGACGACCGCGTCACCGGCAAGCTCTCGGCGTTCGCGCCCGGCGCCGACGTCATCCACCTCGACATCGACTCGGCCGAAATCGGCAAGCTGCGCCACGCCGACGTGCCGGTGGTCGGCCCGCTCAAGCAGATCCTGCACGGCATCACCGCTGAGCTGCGCAAGCTGCACGCGACCGGCGCCCGCACGAAGACCGAGCCGTGGCTCAGGCAGATCGCCGAGTGGCGCGAGGAGTTCCCGCTGCGCTACGCGAAGGGTGGCGACTTCATGAAGCCACAGACCGTGCTCGAGACGCTGCAAGCGCTCACCGCCGACCGCGACGACGTCATCTTCTCCACCGGTGTCGGGCAGCACCAGATGTGGGCGATGCAGTACCTGCTGTGCAACCAGCCACGGACGTTCATCACCTCGGGCGGGCTCGGCACGATGGGCTTCGGCATCCCTTCCGCGATCGGTGCCAAGGCCGCCCGCCCCGACGCGACCGTGGTGTGCGTTGACGGCGACGGCTGTTTCCAGATGACGTGCCAGGAGCTCGCCACAGCGACGCTCGAGCAGCTGCCGATCGTCGTCGTGCTCGTCAACAACGGGTACCTCGGCATGGTGCAGCAGTGGCAGAGCCTGTTTTTCGAGGATCGCCTCTCGCAGGTGCACCTCACCCACCAGGTGCCGGACTACCAGGCGCTGGCCGAGGCGTACGGCGCCGCCGGGTTCACCGTCACCAGCGAGGGCGACCTCGAGGGCGCGCTGGCGGAGGCGCTGACGTGCGGGCGCACTGCCGTCGTTGACTGCCGCGTCGACCCGCGCGAGGGCGTCTTCCCGATGATCCCGACCGGCGCCGCCGCCATCGACATGCTCGAGTTCCAGGACCCGCAGGGGGCGATGGCGTGAAGCACACCGTCTCCGTCCTGGTCGAGAACAAGCCGGGCGCGCTCGCGCGTGTGTCGACGATGTTCGCGCGCCGCGCGTTCAATATCGAAAGCCTGTCGGTCGGCCCGACCGAGCGCCATGACGTCTCGCGCATCACGCTGCGGGTCGACTGCGAGCGGCACTCGATCGAGCAGATCGAGAAGCAGATGCACAAGCTCGTGAACGTGCTCCGTGTCAGCGAGCTCGAGCCCGGCGAGGCGGTCGAGCGAGAGCTGGCGTTGATCAAGGTGCACGCGCCCGCCGACAAGCGGCATGAGCTGGTCGCGCTCGCGGAGGTCTTCCACGCCCGGGTCGCCGACCTCGGCGCCGACGCGCTGATCTTCGAGGTCGTAGGATCTCCCGAGGAGCTCGACTCCTTCGAGGAGCTCGTGCGCCCGTACGGCGTCAAGGAGATGGCGCGCACCGGCCGGATCGGCCTGGGCCGCAGCTCGGCGACGACTACCCCTCTGCGCAAGCAACACGTCTAGGACGAAGGAAAGGAACTCGATGGCGACGGTCTACCGCGAAGGCGATATCTCTCTGGTTGGCAAGGTTGCGGTCATTGGCTACGGAAGCCAGGGGCATGCTCACGCACTCAATCTCCGTGACTCGGGCATCAAGGTCGCGGTCGGCCTGCGGCCCGGCTCGAAGTCGCGGGCGATCGCGCTGGCCGAGGGCCTCGAAGTCGGCACCCCGGCGGAGGTCGTGAAGGACGCCGACCTGATCGCGATCCTGCTGCCCGACCAGCACCAGCCCCAGGTGTACGAGGACGAGATCGCGCCGAACATGAAGCCGGGCGCGGCGATCCTCTTCGCGCACGGCTTCAACGTCCACTTCGGCCGCATCCTGCCGCCGGCCGGCCACGACGTGATCATGGTCGCCCCCAAGGGCCCGGGCCACATCGTGCGCCGTATCTACACCGAGGGCTTCGGCACGCCGGCCCTGTTCGCCGTCGCGCAGGACGCCAGCGGCAACGCCCGCGCGATCTCGATGGGCTATGCGGCCGCCATCGGCTCGCACCGCGCCGGCATGCTCGAGACGACCTTCGTCGAGGAGACCGAGACCGATCTCTTCGGCGAGCAGGCTGTCCTCTGTGGCGGCGCTGCCGAGCTCGTGCGTGCCGGCTTCGAGACGCTCGTCGAGGCGGGCTACCAGCCGGAGATCGCCTACTACGAGTGCCTGCACGAGCTGAAGCTGATCGTCGACCTGATGTACGAGGGCGGCCTCGACTACATGCGCTACTCGATCTCGGACACCGCCGAGTTCGGCGACCTGACGCGCGGCAAGCGCATCATCGACGACCATGTGCGCGCGAACATGAAGAAGGTGCTCGCCGAGATCCGCGAGGGCCAGTTCGCCAAGGAGTGGATCGAGGACATGAACACGGGCGAGAAGCGGCTCGACGCGGCCCGCGTCGAGGCCAAGGGCCAGCAGCTCGAGGAGGTCGGCAAGGAGTTGCGCGCGCTGATGCAGCGATAGGGGGCGGCGGCGCCGCGAGGCGCAGCTCCACGGTTCGGCCGAGCGGCCCCGGGGACGGGGCCGCTCGCGTGCCTGTAGCCGACAACGTGAATTCCGGGGAGTCAGCCCGAGAGTTGAAAATGGCTCCCGTCTGTCCGCCTTTGGCCGCACTGCGGGAGGGGCAACCATTTCAGGGACAGGCGCGGTGGACGACTGCGCCATTGTTCGGAGCCTCTTGAGTATCAGGGGCGGGGGTCTAGCGGCTGTTCGAGACGCCCGCAAAGAGCTCCGCATGCCTCTCTGCGAACTCTTCCGCTGTGAGAAGCCACGTCCTCGCGGCCGATCGACCTTCCGCTCCGAGCCGTTCGGCTAGCTCTCTATCCGTCAGTACGCGGCGAAGCGCGTCAGCGAGACTCGCCGGATGTTCGGGTTCGACGATGATGCCGGTCCTACCGTCTTCGATCACATCGGGAATGCCCCCGGCGGCGACGCCCACGACGGCGCGCCCTCGTGCGAGCGACTCGTAGGCAACCCTTCCGAGCCCTTCGCTTCGAGATGGCAGGCAGAGCGCAACCGACTGGTCCATGGCGTCGGCAACGCCGTCCGGCGAAAGCTTCGGTGTCCAGATCACTCGTCCCGAAGACGCCTTGACGAACTCTTCCACTTCTGACCGTCGTGACCCGTTGCCCACGATGTGTAGAACTGCCTCAGCGTTTGTCGCCATTACCTGACGCCAGGCCGAGAGAAGGTTGTCGATTCCTTTCGTAAGCTCGAGTGCACCCACGAAGAGGATCCGAGGCTGGGCCGGGAGCGGCCTCACCGGCTGTTCCCAGAATACGAGCGAGTCGGTATACGGGGGGAAGGTCGCGTCTGGCTCCCGGCCGGCGTCTCTCACCAGGCCGGCGGTGAAGTTCGAGAGAACGCGGATTGCGTCGGCGTGTCTGATCGCGAGCCAGCCGAGCCAGTCGTTGAGTGGGTTGAGTAGCCGTCTTGCCGGCGACCCGTAGAGCCGGGTGGCAGCCCGCCAATCACCCTGCACGTCGAGAATGAGCTTCACATCGGAACCGGCAAGCGCTCGGGCGATCAGCAGGGCTGTTGCTTCGTGTACGCCTTGAACGACAGCGATCTGCGGCTTGAAGCGCCTAAGCTCCCGTCCTATGCGGTACGGCAGGCTCAGATAGAAGAGCAATCCATCGAGTCGAGCTACCTCGCGCCAGAGCCGGAACCGATCGTCGACAAATTCGGGCCTCCGGGGGGGCGTCCGCTGCAAGCACGAGCGGCCTGCAGATGCGCGACATCTCGTCCCATCGACGTTGCTCGCTGCTCGTGAGCGGGAGCCGATACCTCGCGCGCGAGACGAAGAGAACACGCGGGGCCGAGATTGCTACGCCGCGGTCGAGCTCACTGGTAGTCGCGCTCCCTCGGGAATCGGCTCCGGCGAGCTCATCATTGTTCGCGGAGAATCCAGGCACCGTGCACCCCCGTCTTGTGTGTCTCGCTGTGGCGTCGCAGATCGTACCCGGCGGCCTCGAAGAACGTACTCGCCGAGATCCGCGAGGGTCAGTTCGCCAAGGAGTAGATCGAGGACATCGACACCGGCAAGCCGCGGCTCAACGCGGCCCGGGCCGAGGCCAAGGGCCAAAAGCTCGAGGGAGTCGGCAAGGAGCTGCACGCGGTAGTGCAGCGGTAGCGGCGGCGATGCCGCTCGCATGTCCGGAAGAGACGACTTGACCCGGGGCGCTCTGGCCCGAGAATTGCTGGATGCTCGTTGCAGTTCCAGATAGTCGCACGCCAGCTTCTCAGCCGGGGGATCGCGGAGCGGCGTGGTATGGCCGACATAAAGGCCATTTGGCCGAAATCTCGGCCATAGCGTGGTACGCTCGCACCGTGAACCTCCAGCGCCCCTTTCAGGTGATCGCGCCGACCCTCGACGGCGACGTGCTAACCCTGCTCGCCCGGGCAGACCGTGCGCTGACCGGACGCGCGATCGAACGGGAGAGCGGCGCGTCTCACGGCGGCGTTCAACGCGCTCTCGAGCACCTCGTTGCCGAGGGGATCGTCCTTCGGGAGCCGGCTGGACGTGCTCATCTCTACCGCCTGAACCGGAATCATCTGGCGGCCCGCTGGATCGAAGGCCTCGCCTCTCTCCGCCTCGAGCTGATCGAGCGCATACGCGAGCTCGTCACCCGCTGGGAGGTCAAGGCAGCGGCCGTGGTGCTCTTCGGGTCGGCCGCTCGCGACGAGGCGGGACGGGCCAGCGACATCGATCTGCTCGTCGTCCGCCCGGCGGCCGTGGAGCACGACGACCCCGCCTGGCGCGAGCAAGTCGGCGCGCTCGAGTCGACGGTCACGGGCTGGACGGGAAACGACACCCGCGTTCTCGAGTTCGGCGCGGACGAGCTTGGCGCCGAGGAGCCTGTGCTGGATGCGGCGGAGAGCGAAGGTGTCGAGCTGCACGGATCGCTCCGACGGTTACGGCAGCAGGCGCGGCGGAGTCGCCGATGAGCCCGCGCACGGCTCCGTGCACGCACGCCATCAAGACGGGCCGGCTACGAAAGGCGGAGCAGTTCTTCGACGCGGCGTCGACGATTCATGAGTTCTCGGGCGACGAGCACGAGATCGGCGACGCGTACGTGACGCTCCTCGTGCATGCCGGCATTGCCGCCGCGGACGTGATCTGCTGCGACGGGCTCGGCGAGCACGCTCGGGGCGAGAGCCACGGCGACGCCGTCGCTCTCCTGCGCCGGATCCGTCCTGACGGTGACACGTTCGCGGCCGCGCTCCAGACGTTGCTCGGAGCCAAGACCCGGGCCGGCTACGGCCACCAGCCCGTGACCAGGGACACCCGAGCCCGGAGCCTTCGCTCGGCCAGAGCGTTGCTGCTGGGCGCGCGCAGCCGCCGTCCGTAGCCGGCGCCACGGCTCGGAGTGGGTGCGACCGACGAGCCCTCGCCGCCCGTGACGTACCATGACGCCCGTGCCGACCATCTCGACAGACGCCGTCGACGTCCCCGTCGCCCTGCTCGGCTACGGGACGGTCGGCGCCGCCGTGCACCGCCTGCTCGTCGAGAACGCCGAGGACATCGAGCGCGCCACGGGGCACCGGCTGCGCGTCGTCAAGGCGCTCGTCCGCGACCCGCAGCGGGCGCGCAAGTGGCTGCCCGATCCCTCCATCCTCACCACCGACTTCACCGAGATTCGCGACGACCCGTCGATCGCGATCGTTGCCGAGGTGATGGGCGGCATCGAGCCGACCGGGACGTACATGCGCGAGCTGTTCGCGGCGGGCAAGCCCGTCGTCACGGCGAACAAGCAGCTGCTGGCCCAGCGCGGTGGCGACATGTTCGGCGCGGCGAAGGCCGCCGGCGTGCAGCTCCGCTTCGAGGCGTCGGTGTGCGCGGCGATCCCGGTGATCAAGGTGCTGCGCGAGTCGCTGATCGTGACGAACGTACGGCGCGTGCTCGGAATCGTC
>JANXXF010000311.1 GCA_025350775.1 Actinomycetes bacterium | reverse complement strand
GCACGGCTTCCATGCGCTCGGCGTCGGTCACGAAATAGGGCGACAAATAGCCCTTGTCGAACTGCATGCCTTCCACGATCTCGACCGTGGTGCCGGTGCCCTTCGACTCTTCGATGGTGATGACGCCGTCTTTGCCGACCTTCTCGATTGCATCGGCGATCACGTCGCCGATCTCCTCGTCGCCGGCGGAGATCGTCGCCACACGGGCGATCTGGTCCTTGCCGGAGACCTCCTTGGACTGCGATGCGATGTTCTTGACGACCTCGTCGACGGCTTTCTCGATGCCGCGCTTGAGAGCCAGCGGGTTGGCGCCCGCTGCAACGTTCTTGAGGCCCTGGCGAACGATCGCCTGGGCGAGAACGGTGGCGGTGGTGGTGCCGTCGCCGGCCACGTCGTTGGTCGCCGTGGCGACCTCGCGGACGAGCTGCGCGCCCTGGTTCTCGAAGGGATCCTCGAGCTCGATCTCGCGGGCGATCGTCACGCCGTCGTTGGTGACGGTCGGCGCGCCGAACTTCTTGTCGATCACGACGTAGCGGCCCTTGGGGCCGAGCGTGACCTTGACTGCGTCGGCGAGGACGTTCACGCCGCGCTCGAGGGCGCGACGTGCGTCCTCGTTGAACTTCAGCTCCTTATGAGCCATGGATTCTCGTTACCTCCGTTGGAAAAATACGCGGGGCGGAACTACTTCTTCTTGGCGGCCTTGGGGGCCGCGGCGGCCTTCGGAGCCGCGACAACTTTCGCGAGGATGTCCGACTCGCGGAGGATCAGGTACTCGTTGACACCGACCTTGATCTCGGTGCCGCCGTACTTCGAGAAGACGATCTCGTCGCCGACCTCGACGTCAACCGGAATCCGGTCGCCGTTGTCGTTCTTGTCACCGGCACCGACGGCGAGGACGCGGCCGCGCTGCGGCTTCTCCTTCGCGGTGTCCGGCAGCACGATGCCGCTCGCCAGCGTCAGCTCCTCGTCGAGGAGCTCGACGATGACGCGATCGCCCAGGGGCTGCAGATCCATCCAAACCTCCCAGTTTCCTTCTTCGTTGAACAGCGGTGTGATCGAAATTGGCACTCTCGACTGTTGAGTGCCAACCCAGGATAGCCGTTCGCCTGAGGGACCCGCAACCAGGTCCGCCGCGGGCAGCGGGAGGAGAACGGCGGCGGCCGGTGAACCCTCCCCCTGTGTACGCGCTGAACTTCTACTCGCCGATCGTCGCGAGCCTGCTCCGGTCGTACCGGAAGACCTGCACCATCCGGCTCGGCGACAAGTCCGCCAAGTACAAGAAGGGCATGGTCGTGCAGGTGCTCGTGGGCGCGCGCTACAGCCCGCGCGACAGGATCTTCGATGCGGTGATCGACCAGGTCGACGTGAAGCGCCTCGGCGACCTGTCACCGCGCGAGATCGAGCACGACAACCCCGAGCTGCGCCGCGTGGAGGACATGGCGACGTTCCTGGGCCAGCTCTACAACCGCGAGATCAGCGACGACGACATCGTCACCGTGATCCGCTTCTCGGCGATCAAGGGGCCGTTCGACCTCTAGCCGGCAGCGCCGCAATCAGCCGGGGTCGTCGCCGGCGGCGGGCTTCGGCGCGCGCTCGGGCTTGCGAATCGCCATGCCGAACTGCGTCGACGCGCGCAACGGGGCCTCACACACCTCGCACGCGATTGCGAACATCGAGGAGAACGGCTCCTGGCAGGCCGGGCAGCGGTGGAGCAGCTTGCCGCCGCACGTCGGGCACTCGGCCGGCACCTCGCTCTCGAACTCCTCGAACCAGCGCTGGCCGTGGCCGCAGTCGACGCAGACGGCCACCCAGTGGCCGAGCACCTTCCGGCGCTCCTTGCGCAGCCAGTTCGAAGCCTTGCCCACGCAGCGACTGTAGCGGCCGCCGACGGGCTGTGAACCCGGTACCCGACCCGCCACGCGGTACAGTTCCCTTCAGCTTGCCGCGTATCGACTGACAGGACTGGAGAAGATGGCTACCACCACCGCGACCGACGTGGTCATGCCCCAGATGGGCGTTTCCGTCACCGAGGGCACCGTCACCCGCTGGTTCAAGCAGGTCGGTGAGGTCGTCGCCGCGGACGAGACGCTGCTCGAGATCTCGACCGACAAGGTCGACACCGAGGTGCCGAGCCCGGCTTCCGGCGTGGTCACGGCGATCCTCGTCCAGGAGGGCGAGACCGTCGAGGTGGGCGTCCTGCTGGCGACGATCGGCGGCGAGGGCGGCGGCGCCGTTGTCGCTCCGGCCGCCGCACCCGCGGCTCCCGCCGAGCCCGCTGCCGTGGCAACTCCGGCCGCCGCTGCACCCGCGGCTCCCGCTGACGCCGACGACGCCGAGGACGACGCTGCCACCTCCGGGAACGGCCGCACCTTCGTCTCGCCCGTGGTCGCGCGGATCGCCGCCGAGCACCGGGTCGACGTTGCCGCCATCGCCGGCACCGGCCGTGGCGGCCGCGTGACCAAGAAGGACATCCTGGCGCACGTCGAGGGCACGCTCTCGACGGCCGCAGCGACGACCGCAGCGACCGCCGCTGCGAAGCCGGCCGCTGGCGCTC
>JANXXF010000274.1 GCA_025350775.1 Actinomycetes bacterium | reverse complement strand
CTGCGCGGTACGGCTGATGCAGGCGATCGTCGAGCGCCGCCGCGAACAGCCCCTCGTCGCCGCTCGCCGCAGCCGCGCCGAGGAGCGCCGCCCGGCCGACGGTGAACGACGCGTCGTGCAGCGAGAACTGGGCCGGCAGCGCCCCGCGCGCCTCCTCGGTCGAGACGCGGTTGCCGGGGATCACCGCGATCGGCATGGCCGGCAGCCGGTCGGCGATGCGCGCGATGCGGAAGCGGTCGCCCTCCTGCCAGGTGAAGGTAACACCGCCGGCGAGCGCGGCCGCGAGGTTGTCGGCGTGGCTCTCGAGCGTCAGCGCGTGGACGAGCAGCTGCTCGGGCGTGAGCGGGCGCCGCGAGACGTGCATGCCAGCGGCGAGCCCGACGGCGATCGTCGCCGCCGACGAGCCCAGGCCGCGCGCGAGCGGTATCCGGTTGACGAAGCGGAAGCGCCAGCCGTCGACGGGTGCGAGCAGTGCGAAGGCCTGGAGCCCGAGGTGGTCGTGGCCCGCCGAGCGCAGCTCCTCGGCGCCCTCGCCTTCGACCTCCACCTGCAGGCCCGAGGCCTCGGTCAGCTCGACGTCGTTCCAGAGATCGAGGGCGACGCCGGCGCAGTCGAAGCCGGGCCCGAGGTTCGCCGAGGTGGCGGGGGCCCGAAACTTCATGGTCACCGGGCGGCCGCGGCGGCGATCGCGTCGGCGTCGGCGTCGACCTGCACCGGCGGCGGCGCGTAGCGGTTCGCGATGTCGGGATCCTTAAGGCCGTGGCCCGTGATCGTGACGACGACGCGCGCGCCCTGGAACTCGCCGCTGCGGCGGCGCAGGAAGGCGAGCCCGGCCGCGGATGACGGCTCGCAGAAGAGGCCCTCCTCACGCGCGAGCTGGAGCCAGGCCTCGACGATCTCCTCGTCACTCACCGCTACCACATGGGCGCCCGACAGCTCAACCTTGGGCCGGTGCACCGGCGTGCCGATGCGGATGGCGGTCGCCAGCGTGTTGGGCCGGTCGACGGCCTCGATCGAGTAGAGCGGCGTCGCCAGCCCGGACTCGGCGATGCCCTTGGCGTACGCGGTGGTATTGCCGCCGCCGCCGTAGGGGATGACGAAGGCGTCGGGCGCCGCGCCGAGCTCCTCGACGATCTCGAACACCGCCGTCTTCTGGCCCTCGATGCGAAACGGGTTGAGGGAGTTGACGAGCGCGTGCGTGCCCCGGTCCGACAGCTCACGCGCGGCCGCCAGCGCCTGGTCGAACGAGCCGCGCACCTCGAGCACGAGCGCGCCCAGCGCCCGCGTCTGGATCAGCTTGCCGCCGGCGATCGCGCCCTCCGGGATGAGGATCAGCGCCGGGATCCCAGCACGAGCCGCATACGCCGCGGCCGACGAGGCCGTGTTGCCGGTCGAGGCGCAGATGACGGCGCGCGCACCCGCCTCGGCCGCCTTCGACACCGCAACGGTCATGCCCCGGTCCTTGTACGAGCCGGTGGGGTTCGAGGCCTCCCACTTGAGGTAGAGGTCGATGCCGAGCAGCTTGCCGAGGCGCGGCGCGTGCAGGAGGGGTGTCGAGCCCTCGCCGAGCGAGACGCCGGGGGTCGCCGCCGAGACGGGCAGGCGGTCGCGGAAGCGCTCGATCAGAGGAGTCACGGCTGGGAAGGTTAGCCGTCGGCGCCGGCCGCGTGCCTACGACCAGCCGAGGCCGCTGACGCCGCGATCGGAGATGACCGGCAGCGCCATCGGCCGCGATCGTGTCTCCGGCAGCTCGGCGATGTCGGCGAGCGCGCTCAGCACTCGGCCCTCCGGCGCCTCGTGCAGCACGACGTGCATCGCCGCTCCCGAGTCGATCGGCGTCTGGATGAGGCGCGACACCGACACCTCGTGCGCGGCGAAGCGCTCGGCGATGTGCGCGAGCACGCCCGGCCGGTCGTCGACCTCGATGTGCACGTAGAACGGTGAAGGCAGCTCGCCGGACGGGAGCTTCTGCAGCGTGCGCCAGGTCGAGTCGTTCTGGAGAAAGCCGGTGCCGTGCGTGCCCATGATCGCGACCATGTCGGCGACGACCGCGGACGCCGTCTCGATGCCGCCCGCACCCGGCCCCTCGAGCATGATCTCGCGGATCGCGTCGCCCTGCAGCATGACGGCGTTGAAGGCGCCATCGACGGCTGCGAGCGGGTGCTGGCGGTCGACGAGCGACGGCCGCACGCGCACGTCGTAGCTGCTGCCGACGAGCGTGGCGGAGCCGACGAGCCGCACCACCATCTGCAGCTCGCGCGCCGCGGCAACGTGCGCCTGGGTGACCTCGGTGATGCCCTGGAAGTCGACGTCGGCGAGCGTGATCCGGCAGCCGAACGCGACCGAGGCGAGGATCGCCATCTTCGCGGCCGCGTCGGCGCCACCGACGTCCTCGGTCGGGTCGGCCTCGGCGTAGCCGAGCCGCTGCGCCGCGGCGAAGGCCGCCGGCGTGCAGCTCCGCTTCGAGGCGTCGGTGTGCGCGGCGATCCCGGTGATCAAGGTGCTGCGCGAGTCGCTGATCGTGACGAACGTACGGCGCGTGCTCGGAATCGTCAACGGCACGACCAACTTCATGCTCACAAATATGGAGGGCGGCGCCGACTACGCCGGCGCGCTCGCCGAGGCGCAGCGGCTCGGCTACGCCGAGGCCGACCCGACCGAGGACGTCGGTGGCGCCGACGCGGCCGCGAAGATGGCGATCCTCGCCTCGG
>JANXXF010000272.1 GCA_025350775.1 Actinomycetes bacterium | reverse complement strand
CTTCACCAGGTAGCGGCCCCACGCCCGTCCAGCCTGCTCGGCGCGGGCAGCAGGATCCGGCTCAGAGCCCGCCAGGCAGCCGGCCAGGATCTGTGCGAGCAGTCGGTACCCGCCCAACTCCGCCGGGGCGGCTGTCTCGGGCACGAGTTCGTAGACGATGCGTGGGCGGCCCGGGCGGGTGCGCTCTTCGGCCTTCGCCGATACGAGACCCACCTCGGCCAGAACGCCAAGGTGCGAGCGGACCGTGTTCGAGTGCAGACCCACTCGTTCCGCCAGCTCACGCGAATCGAGAGGAACGCCGGCCTCGTGCAGCACTGCGAGGATCCTCGTCCGGCTCGTGTCGCCCAGCGCCCGATGCAGACGCCTATCCAGGTTGTCGCCTGGTTCTATAGAACTCTTTATCACCATGTCCCCAGAGTTTACGGGCTCGGAGGGGGAATAACCAGAAGGATTCAAGAATCCCCTCCGCAACATCGAGCGCTTCAAGGTCGTCTCCGACCGCCCCTGTGACGCCGAGCTCGCAGTCGACAGGCGCCGCCTCGGCACGTGGCTCACCGCCATCGGCTTGTCGCCAGCTTCTATTTGACGTATATCGTATCCTTGAGATAAATACTAGGCATGTAGTAATAACGACGGCGGAGAGTCTCGGAACGTCGCGATGGACGCCCGCCGGGCAGGGGCTTGTGTACGACCCGTGGGAGACACTGAATGACCTACATCATTTCTGAGCCTTGCATCGACATCAAGGACAAGTCGTGCGTCGATGTCTGCCCGGTCGACTGCATCCACGAGTTCGGCCGGATGCTCGTGATCGATCCGGAGGAGTGCATCGACTGCGGTGCCTGTGAGCCCGAGTGCCCGGTCGAGGCGATCTTTCCGGAGGACGTGTTGCCCGACAAGTGGGAGCCGTTTGTCAGGATCAACTATGCGTTCCCCGAAGGCGCGAGCGTGATCGACACGCTCGTCGACCAGTACGCCACCGAGCACAACGTCCAGAACGAGCCGCTCGATGGGCGCTAGCAGGGTCACCAAAACGGCCCAAGGTCCTCTGACAGGCGAGGGCGTCGCAGCCACCAGGCCGACGCTCGACGCGCATCGCCAGCGGGCCGATTTCGCGTACCTCGAGGAGCTCGTGAACGGCAAGCCGCTCGCCTACCTCGACTCGGCCGCCTCGACGCAGAAGCCACGCCAGGTGCTGGACGCGCTGCGCGAGTTCTACGAGCACTCCTACGCGAACGTCCACCGCGGCGTCTACCGCCTCGCCGAGCGGGCGACGGAGGCCTTCGAAGGCGCCCGCGAGAAGGCGCGCGCCTTCGTCAACGCCTCCTCGACGCGCGAGATCGTCTTCACGCGCAACGCGACGGAGGCGCTCAACCTCGTCGCCTACGCCTGGGGGCTCGACAACCTCCGCCCCGGCGACCTCGTCGTCGTCACCGAGCTTGAGCATCACTCGAACTTCGTCCCCTGGCAGTACGTCGCGCAGCGGCAGGGGGCAGGCTTCCGATACATCCCGATCGACGACAGCGGCGAACTCCAGCTCGACGCGCTCGAGCGGATCGCCTCTGAGGGCCGGGTCAAGGTCGTCGCCACCAACCTCGTCTCGAACTCGCTCGGCACGATCAACCCGGTCGAGAAGCTCGGCGCGTGGGCGCACGAGCAGGGCGCGATCATGGTCGTGGACGCCGCGCAGGCGGCGCCGCACAGGCCGATCGACGTGCAGGCGCTCGGCTGCGACTTCCTCGCCCTCTCCTCGCACAAGCTCTGCGGCCCGAGCGGCATCGGCGTCCTCTGGGGCCGCCAGGAGCTGCTCGAGGGCATGGCGCCCTTCAACCTTGGCGGGGAGATGATCCGCAAGGTCACCCTCGAGCGGACGACCTGGAATGAGCTCCCGCACAAGTTCGAGGCGGGCACGCCAGCGATCGCCGAGGCGGTCGGCTTCGGCGCCGCGCTTGACTACATCAGCGCGGTCGGCCTCGAGGCGATCGAGCGGCATGAGCATGAGCTGACCGCCTACACGCTCGGCCGGCTCGGCGAGCTGCCGTGGATCGAGACGTACGGGCCGCCGGCCGAGCGTCACGCCGGGATCGTCTCCTTCAACGTCGAGGGCGTCCATCCCCACGACGTGGCGCAGATCCTCGACTGGGAGGGCGTGGCCGTGCGCGCCGGCCACCACTGCACGCAGCCGCTGATGGCGAGGCTCGGTGTCGCAGCTACGACGCGCGCGAGCTTCTACCTCTACACCCTGCCCGAGGAGATCGACCGGCTCGTCGACGGGTTGCACAAGGTGAAGCAGCACCTCGGATGAGCGAGTTCGACGATCTCTACCGCGAGGTCATCCTCGACCACTACAAGAGCCCGCGCCACTACGGCAGGCTCGAGCGCCCGGACGGCGAGGCCGAGGGGCAGAACCCGCTCTGCGGCGACGAGCTCTCGATCTCGGTCGCCTACGCGGGCGACACGATCTCGGACATCCGCTTTGAGGGCCGCGGCTGCGCGATCAGCCAGGCGGCGACCTCGATGCTTACCGAGCTTGTGATTGGCCGCGGCATCGCCGAGGTCGCCGCGATGTCGAAGGACGAGCTGCTCGCGGAGATCGGGATCCCGCTCACGCCGGTGCGGCTCAAGTGCGCGCTCCTCGGGCTCGGCGTGCTCAAGGTCGCCCTTCACCGCTCCGCCGGCACGCCGCTCCCCGAGGAGTGGGCCAACCTCGGGCAGGATCTGGAGCTCAGGTAGATGGCGGATCTCAATATCTGTCCGCTCGAGGAGCTCCCTCCGGGCACGGTCAAGATCGTCAAGGACGGTGAGCTCGACATCGCCGTCTACAACCTCGGCGGTGAGCTGTACGCACTCGAGGATCGCTGCTCGCACGACGACGGCCCGCTCTGCGAGGGCGACTTCGACCCCGAAGAGGGCTTCGCAGTCTGCCCCCGCCACGGGGCGCACATCGACATCCGTACCGGGAATGCGCTGACGCTTCCCGCCTACCTTCCGGTCGACACATTCAGGGTCAAGCTCGAGGCTGGGATCGTCAAGGTCGAGGTTCCTGCGCGTGCAGCGGCGCGATCATGATTGAGGCGGCGTTCGTCAGTGAGCTCGCAGTCGACGCCGGGCACTTCAACGGCACGGCAGGACGGCGGAAAAGCACCGATGCGTCGCACTGCGACTCACTCGCCCGGTGGTCGAACTCTGGCACCGTGGCATAAAATGCACCAGGATGTCATGCGGAGGAGGGCGCTGGCAGCCAGGGTCGCTCGGCTGGCGACGATCGATCCGGATGGCCGCCCGCACCTCGTGCCGATCGTCTTCGTCATCGACGGCGAGACGCTCTACACGGCCGTCGACGCCAAGCCGAAGCGCTCACCCAGGCTCCGACGCATCGACAACGCGCGCGACCGCCCCGACGTCGTCGTGCTCGTCGACCACTACGAGGACGACTGGACCCAATTGTGGTGGGTCAGACTGCGCGGACGGGCGAGGGTGCTCGTCAACGGAGAAGAGGCCGAGCGGGCGTTGCGGCTGCTGAGCGTAAAGTACGAGCAGTATCGGAGCGACGGCCCCGGCCCGCCGGTGCTCGCCGTGGACATCGGTGAGTGGTATGGCTGGGAGTCCTCCGGTACCGCTGAGCCGAGCCCTTAGACGATTGGATCGGAGGAGAGTGCGGTGCGTGACGCAAGCGCGTATCTGGCGGGTCTACGCGACGGGCGCGAGGTGTGGTACCGCGGCGAGCGGGTCGAGGACGTCACCACGCACCCGGAGCTTGGCATCGCCGCCCGGCACGGTGCCCTCGATTTCGAGCTGGCGCACGATCCGGCGGTCAAGGATCTCGCGATCACCGACGGCTACTCGACGTTCTTCGCCCTGCCCCGCTCGGCGGCCGACCTGCGCCGGCGCTCGTCGCTGATCGAGGCCTCGACGGCGCACGGCAAGACGCTCGTCGTGCTGCTCAAGGAGATCGGCAGCGACGCGCTGTTCGCGCTGCTGCGCGTGACCCACGGCACCGAGTACAACGATCGCGTCCAGGCCTTCTACGAGCACTGCCGCGACAACGACCTGGCGCTGGCCACGGCGCAGACCGATGTCAAGGGAGACCGCTCGAAGGGCCCCTCGGCCCAAAACGATCCCGACCTGTACGTGCGCATCGTCGAGCGGCGCGAGGACGGCATCGTGGTGACCGGCGCGAAGGTGCACACCTCGTGTACCCCGAACGTCGACGAGATCATCGTCATCCCCACGCGCGCGCTGGCCGAGGGTGAGGAAGACTGGGCGGTCGCCTTCGCGGTGCCGGTCGCCACGCCGGGCGTCAAGCTCCTCTGCTCCGACTACCTCCATGGCGCAGACGACCCCTGGACGCAGCCGATCTCGTCGCAGCACAAGATGATCGAGACGCTGACGATCTTCGACAACGTCTTCGTGCCGTGGGACCGAGTCTTCCTGGCCGGCGATACGCGCCGCGCCGGGCAGCTGGCGCTGACGTTCGTCGAGTATCACCGCTTCACGGCCGTCTCCTACAAGCTGCCGCTACTGGACGCCCTCATCGGCCTCTCGGTGGCGCTGGCCGAGGCCAACGGCATCGCGCGCGCCTCACACGTCCGCGACAAGCTGACGTGGCTGATCGGCTACGCGGAGACCGTGCGCGGACTGACGCACATGGCAGCCGAGCGCTGCCGCATCGACGAGGCCACCGGCATCGCGTACCCGGACCCGCTGACGACCAACATCGCCAAGTGGACGTTCGCTCGTGACTACCAGGAGGCCGTCAAGCACGTCATCGATATCGCCGGCGGCCTGCTCGTGACCGGCCCGGGCGGCCCAGACTGGAGGAGCCCTGAGCTGCGCCCGCTGCTCGAGAAGTACTACGCGGGCGCCCTGCCCGGCGCCGAGCGGCTCGCCCTGCTCAACCTGGCGAGCGATCTGCTGGCCCGCAACTACGCCGGCTACCAGTCGGTGCTGGCCGTGCATGCGGAGGGCTCGCTGGAGGCCGAGAAGCTGATGATCTGGCGCAGCTACGACGCGCAGCCGGCGCGTGCGTACGCCCGTGCACTGGCCGGCCTGGATAGCTGAGCGCAGGAGTCGTGTGGGCGCGGCGCCGCGCGTGCAGGTCTCGCCCAGGATCTGGAAGGTTGCGGCGCTGCGACCGGGCGGCGACGGCCTGCAGCGCGTTACAGCGTGGCATTGTCCGCGCAGATCGGGCAGGGGCACAGCTCGCGCAGATGCTCGAACGTGTAGATGCCGGTCGAGTGTCCGTCGCTCCAGCGGAAGCTGATCGCATACCGGCCCACCGGGTCGATCGAGCGCGGGTGGACGCCCTTGCTGATCGATTCCTCACGAAGCCGCTGATTCCCTGAGATCTCATCGACGCACAGCGCGCACCTACAGCCTGTGCGCAAGGCAAAGCTGGTGTAGACGCTCTCGTGCCCGTCCTTCCAGAGAATCTGCACCCTGTGCTCGGATAGCTGCGTGATCTCCGCGATCTCCGGCCGATCGCTGGAGACTCCACCCATGTTGAGGGTGCTGACCTGCGCCGCGAGGTTCTCGGCGACGCGAACGAAGGCGCGGGCACTCAGCGACTCGGGCATCGACTGGACGATGGGGGCTCCCTCGTCCGAGGTCGTGCGAATATCCGTCGAGAGGGGGATCTCACCCAGGAAGGGGACACCGCTCGCCGCAGCGAACCGCCGGGCGCCGCCGCTGCCGAAGATCTCCTCACGCTCGCCGCAGTGGCGGCACTCGAAGCCGCTCATGTTCTCGACCAACCCGAGGATCGGGGTGCGGAGCTTGGTGAACATGAAGATGGCCTTTTCGGCCACGTTGAACGCGAGATCTTGCGGGGTCGAGACGACCGCTGCGCCGGTGAGGGGGATCTTCTGGCAGAGGCTCAACTGGACGTCTCCGGTACCGGGCGGCAGATCGACGAGCAGATAGTCGAGCTCGCCCCACTCAACACCACCGAGGAACTTATCGATCACCTTGGAGAGCATGGGGCCCCGCCAGATGGTGGCCTCTCCTTTCGGCACGAAGAAGCCCATCGACACGATCTTGACGCCGTAGCGGATGACGGGAACGATCGTGCCGTTCTCCGCTGTCGGTGGAGCCGTGGCGCCCATGATGGTGGGAATGGTCGGCCCGTAGACATCGGCGTCCAGCAAGCCCACCCTGGCGCCCAGCTGCGCCAGCGCGACCGCGAGATTTGCGCTCACGGTGGACTTCCCGACGCCACCCTTCCCACTCGCAATGGGAATCACGTTCTTGACCAGCGGGAGCAGCGCGCCCTGCTGCTCCGACTGACTCCCGCGCACCTTCGAGGTCAGCTCAACCTCGACGTTCGTGACGCCCTGGAGGGAGAGGATCGCCCGCCGCGCGTCCTCCTTCAGCTGGTCGCGGACGGGACAGGCTGGAGTGGTGAGCTGGATGGCGAAGGAAACGTCCTCGCCGTCGATGCGAATGTCCTGAACGAAGCCGAGCTTGACAATATCCACCCCTAGGTCCGGGTCCTTGACCTGGGAGAGGGCCGCACGGATGTCGGCCGGCGTGATTGTCGACTCTGTCTCGTTCTTCATGTTCACCCCGCCGAGCTCAGCACATGGATCTGGTCGAGGGTGGGACTCGCGCCGAAGGGCGTTTGTCTTATTATCACGATGAGTAACATATCAATTTGTCCTGCTTGAAATGACTCGTTCGCGTACAGCCCCAAACGGCGTCCTCGTCCGGGGTGGCGGATTCGCCGGCGCCTACGTCGCTCGGCTGCTCGGGCGCCGCGGGGCAACCATCGTCAGCCCCGAGAACTTTATGCTCTACACACCGATGCTGGCGGAGGCCGCGTCCGGCACGCTCGAGCCGCGCCACGTCGTCGTGCCTCTGCGCGTGATGTGCCCCCACGCCGCGCTCCTGCTGGGACGTGCTGTCAGCCTGGGTCCACCGGCGAGCCAGCACGCCGTCCGCCAGGCTCGGCGACTGGCCAGGAATCTGTAGGGGGCGCCGAGGCCGTACTGCTACCGGTCGACCTCGTTACCGGCCGAAGACCTCGCTACCGGCTACACAACTCGTCCAAACGGCATAGGCCCTAAGTAGAGTTCGAGCGTGCCGACCAAGCGCGCCTTCGCGATGGTGCTCGCCGGCGGCGAGGGCAAGCGCCTGCTGCCGCTCACCGACGACCGCGCCAAGCCGGCGGTGCCGTTCGGCGGCAACTTCCGGCTGGTCGACTTCGCGCTGTCGAACCTCGTCAACGCCGGCATCCGTCGCATCGCGGTGCTCACCCAGTACAAGAGCCACAGCCTCGACCGGCATCTCGCCACCACGTGGCGGCTGTCGCCGCTGCTCGGCGACTATGTGGCGCCGGTGCCCGCGCAGATGCGCCGCGGGCCGCGCTGGTTCGCCGGCTCGGCCGACGCGATCTACCAGAACCTCAATCTCATCTACGACGAGCGGCCGGACGTCATCTGCGTGTTCGGCGCCGACCACGTCTACCGGATGGATCCGCGGCAGCTGATCGCGCAGCACCTCGCGTCGGGGGCCGGCGTCACCGTGGCCGGCATCCGCACCCCGATCGAGCTGGCGCACACGTTCGGCGTGATCGAGACGGCGGCTGACGGCGTGACGATCAAGGCCTTCCGTGAGAAGCCGGACGACCCGGTCGGACTGCTCGACGCTCCGAGCCAGGTGTTGGCGTCGATGGGCAACTACGTGTTCGACACGCGCGCGCTGATCGATGCGGTCATCGCCGACGCAGCCAACGTGGACTCCACGCACGACATGGGCCGCGACCTGATCCCGATGCTCGTCGAGGCCGGCAAGGCCGAGGTCTGGGACTTCGCCAAGAGCGACGTGCCCGGCGCGACCGCCCGCGAGCGCGACTACTGGCGCGACGTCGGGACGCTCGACTCCTACTACGAGGCGCACATGGATTTGATCTCGGTCGACCCGCTGTTCAACCTCTACAACGCCGCCTGGCCGATCCTGACGCTGCCCGAGCCGCTGCCCCCGGCGAAGTTCGTGTGGGAGGAGGAGGGCCGGGTCGGGCAGGCGCTCGACGCGATGGTGTGCGCCGGCGTCGTCGTGTCGGGCGCGACGGTGCGCCGGTCGATCCTGTCGCCGGGGGTGCGGGTGCACTCCTGGGCTCAGGTCGAGGGCTCGGTGCTGATGCACGGCGCCGATGTCGGCCGCCACGCGGTCGTGCGCAACGCGATCGTCGACAAGAACGTCCAGATCGCGCCCGGCGCCAGCGTCGGCGTCGACTCGGAGCACGACCGGGCGCGCGGCTTCACGATCTCGGAGGGCGGGGTCGTCGTGATCGGGAAGGGCGAGCGGGTCGACGCCTGATGGCGGCGACGGCACGGCGGCCTCCCGGCAAGCCGGTCTAGGCCGATGAGGGTCGCGCTGCTCACCCGCGAGTTCCCGCCCGAGGTCTACGGCGGCGCCGGCGTCCACGTCGAGTACCTGGCGCGCGAGCTGGCGCGGCTGGTGGGCGTGGAGGTGCACTGCTGGGGCGCCGAACGGCCGCCCGGACTGCCGGGTGCGCCTGCCGTCCACGCCTACCGCGCCTGGGACGCGCTCGCGACGGGCGCCGACTACGCCGCCGCGCTGCAGACCGTCTCGATCGACCTGGCGATGGCGGCCGGGCTCGACGGCGCCTCGCTCGCGCACAGCCACACCTGGTACGCGAACCTCGGCGGGCACCTCGCGCAGCTCGTGCACGGCATCCCGCACGTGGCGACGGTGCACAGCCTCGAGCCGATGCGGCCGTGGAAGGCCGAGCAGCTCGGCGGTGGCTACCGCGTCTCCTCCTGGTGCGAGCGGACGGGGCTGGAGGGCGCCGACGCGGTGGTCGCGGTGAGCTCGGAAATGCGTCGCGACATCCTGGCGTGTTACCCGGCGATCGACCCGGCCCGGATGACGGTGATCCACAACGGCATCGATGCCGACGAGTACCGGCCGGTGGCGGCGATCGACGTGCTGGAGCGCCACGGCATCGATCCGACGCGTCCATCCGTCCTTTTCGTCGGTCGCATCACGCGGCAGAAAGGCCTGACACACCTGCTCGACGCGGCGCTCGAGATCGACCCGGCGGCGACGCTCGTGCTGTGCGCCGGCGCGCCGGATACCCCCGAGATCGCCGCCGAGATCGCCGCCAAGATGGAGCGGGTGCGCGCCGCGCGCGGCAATGTCGTCTGGATCGCCGAGATGCTGCCGCGCCCCGACGTGGTGCAGCTCTTGTCGCACGCGACGGTGTTCGTGTGCCCGTCGGTGTACGAGCCGCTGGGCATCGTCAACCTCGAGGCGATGGCGTGCGAGACCGCCGTCGTGGCAACGCGCACCGGCGGCATCCCGGAGGTGGTGGACGATGGCGTGACGGGCCTGCTCGTCCCGTACGAGCCGGCCGCCGACGGCTCGCGCGCGCCCGTCGATCCGGCTGCCTTCGCCCGGGCTATCGCCTCACGTGTGAACGAGCTGCTCGCCGACCCGGCGCGGGCGGCGGCCATGGGC
>JANXXF010000250.1 GCA_025350775.1 Actinomycetes bacterium | reverse complement strand
CACGGGCACGGTCACGTGTGATGTCGCGCCGGTCGTGTGCCCGTCGGGCTCGACGCCCGGCATCGAGAACGGCTGCTACACCGGCTCGTGCATCCCGAACGACCACTGCGTGTTCCCTCCGACGAGCTAGCGCCAATGCCGCTCAGTTTAGCGTGAGCGGCAACATGGAGCGACGCAGCTCCCTGATCGTCACGGAGACGAGACGAGCACACGGAGAGAGGAGGAGAGGACGGCTTGGTGCTGCTCAGGCACTCCGCCTCCTCGGCGTTGGCCTCGCCCGCGCGTCGGCCGCGCTTCGGCCGTGCCGAGCGCCACAGCCCTGAACCCCTGCACGCCACCGCCGCGGCGTTCACCGCCGGTGCGAACGCGATCGCCGTGCCGGGCGTTCGGCACGTCCTCGGGCGCAGACCGCCGCGTCGGGACGAAGGCCAACGCCGAGGAGGCTCCGGGAGCCGTTCTCCCTGGGGATCCGAACGCGAACGCCTGCGGTCGCACATGCGGTGCGCCGAACACGAACGCGTCAAGACGAGAGGAAGATCCGATGTCGAACACGGAGATCGAATGTCAGTTGATGGAGAGCCTCGGCATGGTGCCCGGCAGTGGCTACCTGCACGGCGAGCTCACGCATGAGGTCGTCGGTGCGGCGATCGAGGTGCACCGACACCTCGGTCCCGGTCAGCTCGAGTCGCTCTACCAGAGCGCTCTGGAACACGAGCTCGGGCTTCGACGCATTCCGTTCCGGGCCCGATGGCCGGTAGCGATGACCTACAAGGGCGTTGGCATCGGCGATCTGGTCGTCGACCTCGTCATCGATGGCAGGGTCATCGTCGAGCTCAAGTCGGTTGCGGGGTTTCAGCCGGTGCACATCGCGCAGGTGCTGTCGTACCTGCGCGCGATGGACCTCCGGCTCGGCCTCCTGATCAACTTCAACGTACCCGTGGTGTTCCGTGGCATCCGACGGCTGATCCGATAGCAGCGATCTCGTCTACCGGACGAGTCGCTTCACGCCGTGGTGCAAGATGGGAACGTTGAAGTTGATCAGCAGTCCCAGCCGGAGCCCGCTCGCCCGCAGGTACGACAGCAGCTGTGCGGTGTGGACCGCGAGCAGATGCTCGACGACCTTGATCTCGATGACGACGCGGCGGTCGACGATGAAGTCGGCGAAGAAGTCGCCGACACACTGGCCCTTGTAGACGGCCGCGATCGGCGGCTGCGCCTGAAACGGTAGCTCGCGGAGTGCCAGCTCGTGTGCAAGGGCGCGCTGGTACACCGACTCGAGCTGGCCCGGCCCGAGATGACGATGCACCTCGATCGCCGCACCGACGATCGCGTGCGATAGCTCCGCGTACACGATCTCGGTCTGCTGCATGCCGAGCGACTGCCTGAGCTGCTGTTCGATGGTCATGACTCTCTCCTCTCGTCTTGACGCGTTCGTGGTCGGCGCACCGCATGTGCGACCGCAGGCGTTCGCGATCGGATCCCCCAGGGAACGGCTCCCGGAGCCTCCTCGGCGTTGGCCTTCGTCCCGACGCGTCGAGACGCGCCCGAGGACGTGACGAGCGCCCGGCACGACGATCGTGTTCGCGCTTGCGCTGAACGCCGCGGCGGCGGTGTGCACCGGTCCGGCGCTCTGGCGCTCGGCGCGGTCGAAGCGCGGCCGACGCGAGGGCGAGGCCAATGCCGAGGAGGCGGAGCCTCAGCTTCGCTCGACCGTGCATCCTTCGACGCTTCCAGGACCGTCTCTGCTTCGTCCGACCTTCGCTCGCTTGCCCGGGCTTCGTGCTGATCTGCGCTTCCGGACCCGTGGTGTGGGCTACCAGCGACGGGCAAGCTCATGGTCGTACGAGTACGCTAACGAACACTACTGCGTCACGTTAGAGGACCGCATACCCTCTTTGATCACAGCCGTGGGTCAGAAGCGATCCCAACCGTCGAGGAATTTCACATCCGATCGAAATCGATCCGGAATTCGGCGAAGAAATATGAGGCGGTAGTGCTACCTTTGGCCTTAGGGTGGCGTGACGACCTGGTCGGAGCCGTGGCTCGCCGAGC
>JANXXF010000235.1 GCA_025350775.1 Actinomycetes bacterium | reverse complement strand
AACACGATCTGCGAGGAGGCCCGCTGCCCGAACATCGCGGAGTGCAGGGGCAAGGGCACGGCGACCTTCCAGATCCTCGGCGACACGTGCACCCGCGCGTGCCGCTACTGCTACGTCAACTCCGGGAAGCCCGAGCACGCGCCCGACCCGCTGGAGCCGCTGCGCCTCGCCCAGGCCGCCGCGCAGATGGGGCTGAAGCACGTCGTCGTCACCTCGGTCGACCGCGACGACGTCCCCGACAAGGGCGCCGGCCACTACGCGGCAACAGTGCGCGCGCTCAAGGCGAAGCTGCCCGACTGCACCGTCGAGCTGCTCACCCCCGACTTCCTCGACGTCGAGGAGGCGGCGCTCGCCACCGTGCTGGGCGCACGCCCCGAGGTGTTCAGCCACAACATCGAGACCGTCCGCCGCCTCCACGCGCGCATGCGCGGCTCGCGCGCGAGTTACGACGGCGCTCTGCACCTGCTCGCCCGCGCGAAGGAGGTCGCCAACTACCCCGTCATGACGAAGTCGGGGATCATCGCCGGCCTCGGCGAGACGAACGACGAGATCGTCGAGACGCTGCGCGACCTGCGCGCCCACGGCGTCGACGTCGTCACCATCGGCCAGTACCTGCAGCCGTCGCCGAAGCACGCCGTGATCGACCGCTGGGTGCACCCCGATGAGTTCCGCTGGTTGCGCGAGCAGGGCGAGGCGCTCGGCTTCGGCTCGGTCTTCTCCGGGCCGCTCGTGCGCTCGAGCTACCGCGCCGACGAGCAGAAGCACGCCGCCGACACCGGGCGCGGCGCGGTCAGCTACTGACAGCCGCGGGCTCAGGGCCACGTTCCACGCCAGGGCCGGCGCCGGGCCGGACCGCCCGCGCAGGCAGCACGAACAGCAGCACGCACCAGAGCGCCGCAACGGCGGCAAAGCCGATCCGGCCGTCGCCCGGCAGCGCGAACGTCAGCCCGACGAGTGGCACGCCGGCGATCGCGACGAGCAGCGGCAGCCCGCTAACGACGGCGAGCGCCGAGCCCGAGGCGGCGGGGATCACGTTCGGCGCGCGCGTGAACACGTAGGTCCAGGGGATCCCCGTCGCGACTCCGACGAAGGCGCAGCCGATGACCGAGAGCCACACCGGCCCTGCTGCGGTGAGCAGCACGCACCCACCGACGCCGAGCCCGGCGCTCACCACGATGCCGGCGCGGACTGCCGCGGGGTGCCGGTGGACGATCCAGCCGGCAATCGGGCGCGAGGCGACGATCCCGAGCAGCGTGATCGAGCCCACCGCGCCCGCCTTCGCCGTCGAGTAGCCGCCCGCCTCGACGAGCAGCGCAACAACCCAGCTCGAGACGATCGGCGAGAACGCGGCCGAGCAGAGGTTCATCACCGAGAGGCGGCGGAGCTCGGGGTCGCGTAGCAGCACCTTCGTCGGAACGCGCCGTGCCGGCGGGCGGGACGGGGGTGTCCACGCGGTGGCTGCCTGGCCGAGCTCGCCGGGGCCCGCCGGCGCGCGGCCTCGGGCTGGCCGGCGCACCAGTGCGACGAGCGCCACCGCCACCAGCAGCTCCGACGAGAGGTACGGAGCGCGCCAGGCCAACGCCGGGTACAGCTGCGGTACGACGATCAGCGCCAGCCCCATCGACCCGCCGTTGACTGCCCCGAAGCTGCCCAGCAGCTGCGCCGAGCCGCCCAGCCGGCGAATCAGCTCGAGCCCGCCAAGGTAGGCGAGCGGCGTCCCCACGCCGAGCAGTGTGCGGCCGGCGAGCGCCAGCCAGAACGAGTCGCCCGCCAGGGCGATCGCGTTCGCCAACGCGATGACGACCAGGCCGGCCGCCCCGACACCACGCGGCCCGAGCCGGTCGAGCGCGCGGCCGGTCGGCAGCTGCATCACCGTGTACACCGCCAGCACGACCGTGGTCAGGAACCCGATCGCGCCGACCGACACCGCGTAGTCGCGCGCCAGGTCCGGCGCAACCGCACCGACGTTCGCGTACGACCACCCGACCGCCATGCTCATGCCGAGGCCGGCGACGATCGGGAGCGAGCGGCCACCCGTGCCTGCATTCAGTCGAATCGTCATCCCCCCCGGGTGTCGTGCGCCGGCTCCGCTGGCGGCCTGCGGGAGGCGCCGAGCCGATCGGGCCAACCCTATGACACGTCGAACGGGAATGCGAGGCGGTGCTGGCCGTGCCGGCCGGCTGACCCCAGCCGGCGGTCAGCGGCCGGCGGTTAGCGGTTGCCGGTGGCAGGGTCGGCGTCGGCAGGATCGACGCCCGTCGGGTTGCACTCCGGTGGGCCGACGCGCAGGAAGGCCCTGCTGCCACGAGTTCCGGTGGCCCGCACGAGCAGCCGGCCGCAGGCGAGCGGCGGCGGCCGCCGCAGCGAGCTGCGGAACGAGCCGTCTGGCGCCACGGTCGCCTTGCCGGTGACGACACTCGCCCCGATCACCGTGACCACGACCGCCTCGCGCGGAACGAAGTGGATGCCACGCAGTGCGACCCGAGGCCGCTGCGACACGAGTTGCAGGGCCGGCCCGGGCGCTGCTGCGACGACCCGGTCGGACGCCGCCGTCGCGAGTGAGGCGCCGCCGGCGATGACCACGGCGACGACTGCGAGCGCGCTGCCACCAACGTGTCTCATGGCTCGAGGGTAGCGGCGGGCCGTCCCCCCGGACGGCCCG
>JANXXF010000448.1 GCA_025350775.1 Actinomycetes bacterium | reverse complement strand
CCCGGGCTGAGCAGGGCACGGCGCGCCTGCCCGGCGCGGGCGCAGCGGCGCGGGCGCAGTGGCGCGGGCGCAGCGGCGCGTCGTCAGTCACCGTGGGCCGCCGTCAGTCGCAGCGGGGCGCCGTCAGTCGAGCGGCGGCCGCCGCCGGTGCCAGTCGGTTACGTGCTGATAGGCGGCCCCGGCCCGCAGCAGGACGTCATCCCGCAGGCGCGCCGCCGCCAGCTGGAGGCCGACCGGCAGGCCCTCGGCGTCGAGCCCGCACGGCAGCGACAGCGCCGGCACGCTCGCATACGACCACGGATACGTCAGCCGCGTGACGTCGCCCAGCCGACCGAGGCGCGCAGCCTCGAGCGTCGGCGCGGGCAGCGGCACGGTCGGGCTCGCGATCACGTCGAGCCCGTCCTGGAAGAGCAGCTCGACCTCACGACGCCACACGTGGAGGTGCTCGTAGAGCAGCGCGGCGTCCGCGCCGGAGACCTGCTCGCCCAGCCGCAGCCGGTCGCGCACGTCGACCTCGAACAGGTCGGGCCGGTCGCGCAGCCGCTCGCGATGCAGCGACAGGGCCTCGATGCGGACGAGGCTGGTGAACGCACGCCAGGCTGCCTCGGCTCCCGGCACGCGTACCTCGCGCACCTCGGCACCCAGCTCGACCAGGACGGCGATCGCCTCGCGCACGGCGCGCTCGATCGACGGGTCGATGTCAGCGAAGAAGAAGTCGACGGGCACGCCGATCCGCAGGCCCCGGACGCCGGCGTGGAGCTGCGCGAGGTCAGGCGGCACGGCCGCCGGCAGGCTGCGCCCGTCCTTCGCGTCGTAGCCGGCGACCGCGGCGAGCACGGCCGCCACGTCCTCGACCGACCGCGCCATTGGCCCGACCGTGTCGAGCGACCGGGAAAGCGGAACCACGCCGTCGGTCGAGACGAGCCCGAACGTTGGCCGCAGTCCGGCGACACCCGAGAACGAGGCGGGGTTCCGCACCGAGCCGCCGGTGTCGGTGCCGAGAGCGGCGATGCACTCGTCGGCCCCCAGGGCGGCGCCGCTGCCGCTGGAGGAGGCGCCCGGGATCCGGTCGGCGTCCCACGGGTTGCGGCAGCGCGGGTAGAGCGAGTGCGATCGCAGCGCGAACATCAGCTCGGTGCTCTGCGCCTTGCCGACGATCACGGCGCCGGCCGCGCGCAGCCGCGTCACCACCTCGGCGTCGCGCTCGGCGATGCGGTGCTCGAAGAACGCCGAGCCGCAGGTGCCGCGCACCCCGGCGACGTCGATGTTGTCCTTGACCACCAGCGGCAGCCCGTCGAGCGGCAGCGGCGAGCCGGCAGCGCGGGCGGCGTCGGCGCCGCGCGCGTCCGCGAGCGCCGCGTCCGGCAGCGGCGTCAACACGGCGTCGATGCGGCCGCGGTGCCGTTCGATCCGCGCCAGGAACGCCTCCGCCAGCGCGACGGCGGAGACCTCCCGGCGGAGCGCCGGCTCGTCGATCAGCGCGAAGAGCTCGCTGTCCAGCACGCCTAGCCCCGCTCCCACTCGGCGTGGTGCGCGAGCCACCAGTCGGCGACCTCGATGCGCGGCGCGAACCAGACGTCACCCTTGCCCAGCGCGTACTCGATGAACTGGCGCAGCCCGGCGGCTCGCGCGGCCTGGCCCGTCCAGCGCGGATGCAGGCCGATGGTCATCAGCTTGGGGAAGCCGTCGTGGCCCTCGGCGCGGTACTCGTCGAGGCCCATGCGCAACGTGTCGTAGAAGTCGACCGGGCTGCCATAGCTCTGCACGAAGCGGGCGTCGTTGTAGGGGAGGCTGTTGTAGGGAACGACCAGGTGCCGCTTGCCGAGCGTCTCGGTGAAGTACGGCAGGTCGTCGTTGTAGGCGTCGGCGTCGTAGGTGAACCCGCCCTCCTCGACCAGCAGCTCGCGCGTGTTGACGCTGGGGCCGTAGCGGCAGTACCAGCCGAGCGGCCGCTGCCCGCACGTCTCGCGGATCGACTCGATCGCCGCCTGGATGTGCTCGCGCTCCTCCTCGCGGGAGAGCTTCCAGCTCTCGATCCAGCGCCAGCCGTGCGCGCACGGCTCGTGGCCGGCCTCGCCGATCGCGGCGGCGACATCGCGGTTGCGCTCGAGCGCGACGGCCGCGGCGAAGAACG
>JANXXF010000220.1 GCA_025350775.1 Actinomycetes bacterium | reverse complement strand
CAACGACCCGGCGCTGCGCGAGACGCCGGTGACGGTGACTGCGACGGCGGCCGGAAGGAATGTCGGGCGCGTCTCGATCGCGGTGCGCAAGCCCGGCGCGCTGCGGGCGCCGCTCGTGCCCCGTGGCGGCATCTGCGTCGTCACGTTCACCGTGTCGCCCGTGACGGTGCCGGCGGTCGCGACGAACGGGCAGAACCCCGACCCGCGCGAGCTGGGCGTCCACTTCGACCGCTTCGATTTCGCGCCCGCCCGGCGCGGCGCGGCGTAGGCCGGCCCGGCGGCCAATGGCGATGCGGATCCTTTTCGACGTCAGCCCGCTGTCGCATCCGCGCACAGGGGTCGGCAACTACGTGCGCGGATCGCTCGCGGGGCTTGCGGGGGCGGCGCGCGGGGATGGGCGGGGCGACGAGGTGGTGGCGTTCGCGCCGGCCAGCGCGAAGGGGGCGCGGTCGATCCGCGAGGCGCTCGCGGGGGTGCCGGTCGAGCAGCGACTGCGGGTGCTGCCGTTCGCGCACGCGCTGCGCACCGCCTGGAGCCGGGCTTCCTGGCCGCCTGCGGAGCGCTTCTACGGCCCGCTCGACGTGTTGCACTTCTCGGACTGGATGTACCCGCCCCAGGCCGGTGGCGTCCGCGCGACGACGATCCACGATCTCGTGCCGCTGCGCTTCCCCGAGTGGACGCACCCACGCACCGTCGCGCTGCACGGCCGCAAGTACGCGAACGCTGCCGCCACCTGCGACGTGATGTTCGCCAACTCGGCGTTCACCGCCGGTGAGATCGAGGAGCTGCTCGGCTTTCCGCGCGACCGGGTGGTGGTCGCGCGACCAGGGGTGGAGGCGCTGTTCACGGAGGCGGGCGGGGACGCCGGGGCCAGGGCGGACGCCGCGGCCAGGGCGGACGCGGGCGTCACGCCCGCGGCGCCCCTCGACGGCCGGCCGTACATCCTCACCGTGGCGACGCTCGAGCCGCGCAAGAACCTCGACACGCTCGTCGACGCGTGGCGGCTGCTCACCGCGCGCGGCCACGGCGACCTCGCCCTCGCGGTCGCCGGCGGCGCCGGCTGGGGCGCGCAGCCCCGCCTCGACGACCCGCGCATCGTGCGGCTCGGCTACGTACCCGACGCCGAGCTTGCCCGGCTGTACCGCGGCGCTGCGGTGTTCGCCTATCCGTCGCGCTTCGAGGGCTTCGGCATGCCGATCGTCGAGGCGATGGCCTGCGGCGCGCCCGTGGTCGCATCGGCGCATCCGTCGATGGACGAGGCTGCGGGCACCGCCGCCCTGCGCGCCGACCCCGAGAGCGCCGAGGCCTGGGCCGACGCCATCGAGCGGGCGCTCGCCGCCCGGGAGGCGCTGCGGGCCGCTGGGCTGGCCCATGCGACGGGCTTCACCTGGGCGGCAACCGGCCGCGCCTTCCTCGACGGCTACCGCGCCGCTGCCGCGCTGCGAGACTGAGGCCGTGCGCGTAGGCCTCGACGTCTCTCCGCTCCGCCTCACCCGCGCCGGCACGGCACGGGTCATTCGGACACTCCAGGAGATCCCGCAGGAGCACGGCGACGTCGAGATCGTGCCGCTCGACTGGGGCGGCAGCGGCCGCCTCGCCGCCGCCACCCGCGACGCTTGGTGGTACCCGCACGCCCTGCCGCGCGCGGCCGGTCGTGCCCGCGTAGATGTGCTGCACTGCCCGAGCTTCCGTGGGCCCACTGCGTCGCCGGTGCCGCTCGTCGTGACCGTGCACGACCTCGCGGTGCTGCGCCATCCCGAGCTCTTCAATCGCTGGACGCGCGCGTACAGCCGCCTCTACGTGCCGCGCGTCGTGGCGGCGGCGCGGCTCGTCGTCGCCGTCTCAGAGTTCACGCGCGACGAGCTCGCCGACGTGCTCGGCATCTCGCTCGGCAAGGTGCGCGTCGTGCCGAACGCGGTGCCGGCGGGGTTCGGGCCGGACGGCCCGCGCGCCGACGGCGACTACGTGCTCGCGGTCGGCACGCTCGAGCCGCGTAAGAACCTCCAGCGGCTCGCCGAGGCGGCCGAGCTCGCCAGAGTGGAGCTCCGGGTCGTCGGCGCCCCTGGCTGGGGCGATGTCGAGCTGCCGTCGCATGTGCGGTTGGCCGGGCCGGTCGACGACGAGCAGCTCGCCGCGCTCTACCGTGGCGCCTGCTGTCTCGCCTACCCGTCGCTGTACGAGGGCTTCGGCATCCCGATCGTCGAGGCGATGGCCTGCGGCACGCCGGTCGTGACGAGCCGTGGCGGCGCGACCGAGGAGGTGGCCGGCGGCGCCGCGGTGCTCGTCGATCCGTTCGACCCGGCGGCGATCGCGGCGGGCATCCACGCGGCCGCGGCGCGCCATGACGCGCTGCGCGCCGCCGGGCTGGAGCGGGCGCGCGCCTTCACGCAGGAGCGCGTCGCCAAGGCGATGCTCTCCGTCTACCGCGAGGCCTCGTCGTGACCGCCGCCGACCCGCGCCCCCTCGTCGTGATCGACGCCGACGTGCTCGGCCGGCAGCGCACCGGCGACGAGACGTACGTCCACAACCTGCTGCGCGCGCTGCCCGCCGCGCCCGGCGCCGGGCCCCTGCGCTTCGCCGCCGTCACCCGTCGCCCCGACCTGGTGCCGCCCGGCATCGAGGCCGTCGAGCTCGCAGCGCGCTCGCAGGAGTGGCGGATGGCGGTGACGCTGCCCCGGCTACTGCGCTGCCTGCGCCCCGCGCTCGCGCACTTCCAGTACGCGCTGCCGCTGCGCTGCCCGTGCCCCGCCGTCGTCACCATCCACGACCTCTCGTTCGAGCGCGACCCGGGGCTGATGTCGCTCGCCGATCGCACCGTCTTCAGG
>JANXXF010000215.1 GCA_025350775.1 Actinomycetes bacterium | reverse complement strand
GCTGTCGAAGGTCGACGTCACGACCGCGCTGACCTGGCAGGTGCACGTCCTCGTGACCGAGGTCTACTCGCACTTCGCGAGCGACGAGCAGAAGGCAGAGTGGCTGCCGCGGATGGCGCGCGGCGAGATCCTCGGCGGCATCGCGATGACCGAGCCCGGCGCCGGCTCCGACCTGCGCGCCATCCGCACCACGGCCGAGCTCGTCGGCGAGGAGTGGGTGCTCAACGGCGCCAAGACGTTCATCACAAACGCCGGTACCGACATCTCGGACGGCCTGATCGTGCTCGCCCGCACCGGTGAGGACGCGAAGGGGCGTCCCGCGCTGTCGACGTTCATCGTGCCGCGCGACACGCCGGGTCTCGTGATCGGCAACCGGCTGAAGAAGTTCGGCTGGAAGAGCATGGACACGCGCGAGCTGTTCTTCGAAAGCTGCCGCATCCCCGCTGCCAACATCCTGGGGCAGGAGGGCAAGGGCCTGCGCCACACGCTCACCGGCATGGATCTCGGCCGCATCGTCTTCGCCACCGGCTCGCTCGGCATCGCGCAGGCGTGCCTCGACCACTCGGTGGCGTATGCGAAGGAGCGCGTCCAGTTCGGGCAGCCGATCGGCTCGTTCCAGGCGATCCAGTTCCGTCTCGCCGACCTCGCCGCGCGGATCTTCTGCTGCCGCCAGGCGATCTACGCCGCCGCCAAGAAGCGCGACCTGGGCCTGGAGTGCGAGGTGGAGGCGTCGATGGCGAAGCTCGTCTCCTGCCGGCTCGGCGTGGAGGCTGCCGACACCGCGTTCCACGTGTTCGGCGGCTACGGCTTCTCGCTCGAGTACCCCGTCGCCCGGCTCTACGCCGACGCCAAGATCATGGAGATCGGCGAGGGCACGAACGAGATGCAGCTGATGCGGATCGCGAAGGGGCTCGGCCTCTAGCGCTGCGGCGCGAACGGGCCGGAGAGCACGTGGCAGCGGACATCGTCGTCCCCAAGATGGGCCTCACCGAGACGCACGCGACCGTCGTGCGCTGGCGCAAGGCCGTCGGCGACGAGGTCACGGCCGGCGACGTCGTGGTGGAGATCCAGGCCGACAAGGCCGACGTGGACATCGAGGCCGCCACCGATGGCGTCATCGTCGAGATCCTGGTGGAGGAGGGCGTCGAGGTCGAGCTGGGCACGGTGATCGGGCGGATCGGCGCGGTCGGAAGTGCCGCCGGCGCGGCTGGTGCCGCTGGCGCGGCTGAGACCGACACTGCGGCTGGTGCCGGCGCCGCGGCGGGCGGGCCCGACGGGCCGACGGTGGAGTCGGCATTGCGGGCCGGGGTGGACGCTGCGCCGGTGGCTGTCGGCATGGCTGCCGGCATGGCCGCCGCCCCTACGGATGTAGCCGTCGCTGCGGGCGCCTCACTCGCGACCGGTGCCTCCGCCGTGGCGGGCGTCTCCCTGGCGGCAAGCGCCTCCGTCGCGGCCGGCGCCCGCGTGCCGTCGTCGCCGCTGGCCCGGCGGGTCGCGGCCGAACTGGGCGTGGAGGTGGCCGGGCTGGCCGGGACGGGGCCGGGCGGCCTCGTCGTGGCGCGCGACATCCGGGCGGCGGCGGCAGAGGGCGTGCCTGCTGCCGTCGTGGCGACGCCGGCCGCGGCTGACGTGCCTGCGCCCGCGCCCTCGCCTGCCGCTTCTGACGTCGCGCCGTCGCCCACCGTCGCGCCGTCGCCCCCCGTGCCTCCCGCTCCCGTCGCCCCGCCTGCCGCCGCCGCTTCCCTTGCCGACCCCGCGCCACCCGTCGCCGGCCCGCCGGAGCTGCCCGGTGTCGGCATGCTGCGCGAGCTCGAGCTCTCCCGTGTCCGTCGTGTCACGGCGCGGCGGCTGGTCGCCTCAGCGGCGGTGCCGACGGTGACGCTGCACCGCCATGCGGGCGTCGAGCAGGCGCGTGTCGCGGTTGCCGTCGCGCGCGCCCAGGGCGTCCGCGCCACGCTCACCCACGCCGTGCTCGCCGCCTGCGCCCAAGCGCTCGTCAAGCACCCGGAGCTGAACGGCTTCTGGATCGACGACCGCCTCTACACCGCCGAGAAGGTCAATCTCGGCATCGCCGTCGACGTCGAGCAGGGGCTTCTGCTCGCGGTCGCAGAGGACTGCGGCGGCAAGGGCATCGCCGAGATCGCCGCCGCGTCGAATCACGCCGTCGCGGAGGTGCGGCAGGGCCGTGGCGGCCGTGGCGCCCACGCGACCTTCACGGTCTCCAACCTCGGCATGCTCGGCGTCGAGCTGTTCACGCCGGTGCTCAACCCGCCCGAGACGGGCATCCTCGGCGTCGGCGCGGTCGTGGACGGCCGCATCGGGCTGAGCCTCACGTTCGACCACCGCGCGATCGACGGAGCACCGGCAGCGCGCTTCCTCGACCTCGTCGCGCGCGAGCTCGCCGGGACGTAGCGGCCCAGCACACCCTCCTGGCACGAAGTCGGCACGGTGCTGCGTGACCGCCTCTGCGACCGTCTACAGAGTTGACTGAACTAGACTAGACTAAGCAGAATGGAGACCGTGAACATTCACGACGCCAAGACGCACCTCTCCCGGCTGCTCGCCCGCGTCGAGGCCGGCGAGGAGATCGTCATCGCCCGCGCCGGCCGGCCGGTGGCTCGGCTTGTCCCGCTCCGTGACGATCGTGCGCCGCGAACGCCCGGCGGCTGGGAAGGCCACGTCTGGATCGCGCCCGACTTCGACGAGCTGCCGGCGGAGCTGGCTGCGGCGTTCACCGGTGAAGACGACGCATGAGGCTCCTGCTCGACACGCATGTGCTGCTCTGGTGGCTCGCGGACGATGCGCAGCTCGGCGCGGTGGCTCGTGCGGCGATCGGCGACGGCGAGGCCCATGTCGCCGTCAGCGCCGCGTCGGCGTGGGAGATCGCGATCAAGCAGCGGCTCGGCAAGCTCCGTGCCCCCGACGACCTCGCCGCCCAGCTCGCGCGTCACCGCTTCGTGCCGCTGGCTGTCACCGTGTCGCACGCGCTGCGGGCCGGGGCGCTACCGCCGGTGCACGACGACCCGTTCGATCGGATGCTCGTCGCCCAGGCCGAGCTCGATGGCCTCACCGTCGTCACGCGCGACGCGGCGATCGGCCGCTACGGCGTGCCGACCCTCGCCGCGTGACTCGCGCACCGCGACGGCGAAGGCGACGCCGTCAGCGTCTGCCCGGCCCGGGCGTCAGCGCCCCGAGCGCACCAGCGCGACCGCCTCGGCGAGCGGCCCGTACTGCGCAACCGTGTCGCGCGCCGCGGGCATCAGCTGGAAGCCCTCGACGCCGGCCTCGATCAGTGCCGCGAGCTTCTCGGCCACCTGCGTTACCGAGCCGATCGCCGTGTAGCGCTCCAGCTTCGCGAAGTCCACGTTGTACGCGCCCTCCAGGTAGCGTCGCGACTCCTCGCGCACGGCGTCACCCTCGCCGACGTTGACGAAGATCGACAGCGCGACCGCGGGCGCCGGGCGCCCCTCCACCGCGGCCAGCTCCGCCAGCTGCTCGCGCATCGCTACGACGTGCCGTGGCTCGAGGAACAGCCCGAGCCACGCGTCGCCGAAACGGGCCGCGCGCGTCAGGGCCGCCTCGGAGCGGCCGCCGATCCACACGGGCGGCATCGGCGCGACCGGCCGGAGCGACGGGATCGAGGTGCCGTCGGGCATGTCGACCGCCTCGCCGGCAAGCAGCCGGGGCAGCGCCGCGAGCAGGTCGTTCGTCCGGCGACCGCGCGTCTTCACGTCGACGCCCATCGCCTCCCACTCAGCCGGGTTCTCGCCGCCGACCCCGACCCCGAGCACGTAGCGCCCGCCCGAGACCAGCTGCAGCGCCGCCACCTGCTTCGCCACCAGCGCGGGCGGCCGGATCGCCGCCAGCAGCACGCCGGAGCCGATGCGGATGCGCTCCGTGGCGCCGGCGGCGGCCGCCAGCGTCACGACCGACTCGACCATCTCCGAGTGGAACTGGATGTGGTCGCCCGTCCACACGCTGTCGAAGCCGAGCTCTTCCGCCAGGCGCGCCGCCGGCCCGGGTGGCCTGATCAGGCCCTCCCCGAACGGGTCGCTGGACGGCAGCATCGGCCCCACTCCGAGCCGCAGCGCGCTCATGCCCGTGACTCCAGTCCGCCGAGCAGCAGGTCGAACATCGTGTCTGCAACCTCCAGGTTCGAGAGTGGGCCGGCCGGGTCGTACCACTGGTAGGCCCAGTTGCACATGCCGAAGATGGAGACCGTCGTGATCCCGGCGTCGAGGGCGCGGAACTCGCCGCTCGCTCTGCCGCGCTCGATGACGCCCTGCACGAGCTGGCGGTAATGGTTGCGCTGCACCGCGATCTCGGCCTGGCGCTCCGGGTCGAGCTCGCGGAAGTGCTCGAAGAACACCCGCAGGTAGACGCGGTGGGTCACCATCAGCGCGAGGATGTCGCGAACGACGTCGCGGAGCTGGTCGCGCAGCGGGCGCGGCTCGGCGAGGCGGCCC
>JANXXF010000183.1 GCA_025350775.1 Actinomycetes bacterium | reverse complement strand
GGCGCGATCGACGCGCTCGCGCTCGGCAAGCAGGTCGGCCACCTTGCGTTCGAGGAGCTACGCCGCGTCGAGGACGGGCTCGAACTCGTGCTCGACCTGCGCTAGCACCCCGGTCGACGGCGAGCGCCCCGCAATCACGCGAGCCGGTGGATCCAGGCTCAGTTGTCGCGCAGGAAGCTCGGCACCTCGAGGACGTCCGCGGGGATGTCGAACGAGGTGGTCGTCGACTCGGGCTGGCGCTCGCTGCTCGGGCGGTCGGCGCCGCGGCCGTACGGCTCGCGGGCAGCCTCGCGGCGGGGCCGGCCCTTCTTCGGGCCGAAGCCGGTGGCGATCACGGTAACGCGCACCTGGTCGCCCAGCGAGTCGTCGATGACGGCGCCGAAAATGACGTTGGCGTTCTGGTCGGCCGCCGACGTGACGACCTCGGCCGCCTCGTTGACCTCGAACAGGCCGATGTCGCTGCCCGCGGTGATGTTGAGCAGGATGCCAGTGGCGCCGTCGATGGCGGCCTCCAGCAGCGGCGAGCTGACGGCCATGCGGGCAGCCTCGGCGGCACGGTTGTCGCCGGTGCCGATGCCGATGCCCATCAGGGCGGAGCCGGCGTCGCGCATGATCGTGCGCACGTCGGCGAAGTCGAGATTGACGAGGCCGGGCACCGTGATCAGGTCGGTGATGCCCTGCACGCCCTGGCGGAGCACGTCGTCCGCCTGGCGGAACGCCTCGACGATCGTTGTCTTGCGATCGACGACATGGAGCAGCCGGTCGTTCTCGATCACGATCAGGGTGTCCACGCGGTCACGTAGGTCGGCGATGCCCTCCTCGGCCTGGGCCGAGCGCCGCTTGCCCTCGAACAGGAACGGCCGCGTGACGACGCCGACGGTGAGCGCCTCCAGCTCCCGCGAGAGCTCGGCGATGATCGGCGCGGCCCCGGTGCCGGTGCCACCGCCCTCGCCGGCGGTGACGAAGACCATGTCGGCGCCCTTCAGCGCCTCCTTCAGCTCGTCCCGCGTCTCGATCGCTGCGGCACGCCCCACTGCGGGGTCTGCGCCGGCGCCAAGGCCACGCGTGGTCTTCGAGCCGATGTGGATCTTGACGTCGGCGTCACACATCTGGAGCGCCTGCGCGTCCGTGTTGACGGCGATGAACTCGACGCCCGAGACGCCTGCGTCGACCATCCGGTTGACGGCGTTCGTACCGCCGCCGCCGACGCCGACGACCTTGATCACTGCGAGGTAACTACCCGACTGGTCTCTCATGCTCAACGCGGCTCGATCTCAAGCTGTAGTGGAGGGTGCGGGTGCCGAGCCTCTCCTTGCACCTGAGAGTACGTGTGCCAGGTCACCGTGTCAACGCCCTTTCTGGGGATGTGCAGGGGAAAACTCTAACCCTCAACCTTCGACTTGAGAGTTTGTGCCGGCGACCGGGCGTTCGGGAACGCTCACGTCGACGTAGCGCTGCGCGGTGCCGCCAGCGAGGATCCGACGTGCGATCGCGAGCTTCAGCGGCAGCTGCTGCAGCGATCCCAGGCGCACCTCGAGACCGTTGCGCAGGGTGTAGCTGAGCTCGTCCTCACCGGACCGGACGAAGCGCACGCGCAGGCCGCCGACCCCGTCGTGGAAGACCGCCGTGGCTGCGTGCACTGCGGCCAGCAGGCGGGCGTCGCCGACGGTGCCGCCCACCCCGAGATCGGTTGCCGTGGGCACCCAGATCCGCGGCAGCAGCGGCTGGACGGTGCGCGGGACGGCCGCCAGGATCCGACCCCGCTCGGAGACGACGTAGGAGCTCTTGCCCTGCCGCAGCACCGCGACGCGACGCGCTGTGGTGATCGACACGCGCAGGGCATGCGGGAACGCTCGGTCGATCGTGGCTGTCTCGACCTCGGGCAGCGGGATGAGCCGCTCGGCGACATCGGCGCTGCCGACGCGGAGCAGGCTCTGGCCCTGCAGCGGCTCGAGCGCCGCCCGGACGCGGGCGGCAAGCGGGCCGGACACGCCCTGCACCTCGATCTGCCGCACCGCGAACAGCGACGTCTGGCGGGCTGCCACGAACAGCGCCACCGCGATGCCGACGAGCGTGAAGCCGACCAGCAGCGAGCGGCCGGAAGGGACCAGCCGGTCGAGCAGGCGGGCGGTCGGACGCGGCTGCGCCGCCGTGACGGCGCGCACTCTCCCCCGGGCTGCGGTTCTCGGCACCCTCCCCTGTTCGGCGCCGGGCGCCCGGGTCCTACTCGACGGCCGGCAACTCGAGGCCGCCCAGCAGCACGACCTCGTGCTCGAGCACGACCCCGAACTGCTCGCGGGCGCGTCGCCGTGCCTCCGCCATCAACGCCACCGCGTCGGCCGACAGCGCGCCGCCCTCGTTCTCGATGAAGTTGGCATGGCGCGGCGAGATCACGGCGCCGCCGCTGCGGTGGCCCTTGAGGCCGCACAGCTCGATCAGCCGGCCCGCCCCGAGCTCGCCCGGCGGGTTCTTGAAGACGCTGCCGAAGGTTCGCCGGTTGGTCGGTTGGCTCGCCTTGCGGCGCGCGTTCAGCTCGGCGACATGGGCGCG
>JANXXF010000182.1 GCA_025350775.1 Actinomycetes bacterium | reverse complement strand
CCTGCCTCGCACGCGCGAGACCGCGCGGATCGTGTTGCGCGGCCGGCCGCTGGTGCCGGTCGAGGTCGCGGAGCTGCGTGAGATCCGCCCCGGCAAGCTGCGCGAGATCCCGGAGGCCGAGCTCGAGGCGACGTTTACGCAGGCGTTCGCGGCGGTGACGCTCTCCACCCGCTTCCTCAACGGCGAGACGTTCGAGAGCTTCAGCGGGCGGATCCTGCCGGCCTACCGGGCGTTCTGCGCCGACCCGGGCTGGACGACGGCGCTGGTCGTCCTTCACGGCGGCGTCAACCGGCTGATCCTCGGCGACGCGCTCGGCATCCACGTCAGCGCCGACAGGCCGGTGCCGCTGGGCGCGCTCGAGCAAGATCCCGCCTGCATCAACGTGCTCGATGTCGCCGACGACGGCAGCGCCGTGATCCGGCTCGTCAACTACACGCCGTACTCGCACCTCAAGGAGGAGATCCGGCTGACGACGATGGAGGAGCTCTTCCTCGACTACCGGCCGCAGTAGGGCCGACAAGCCGGCGTGGGCCGGCACCGTCCGGCGTGGGCCGGCAGCCGGCGTGGCCCGGCGAGGCTCGGCGTGGGCCGGCACCGCACGGCGCGGGCCCCTACACCTCGGGCGGCGGTGGCTCGACGAGACGCAGGCTGGCGCCCACCGAGGCGACGATCACGAAGGCGATCGCCAGCAGCTCGAGGCCGCGGACGCTCTGGCCGATGAAGACGGCGCCGCAGAGCGCCGCCACCGCCGGCTCCAGGCTCATCAGGATGCCGAACGTCGAGGCGCGGATCAGCCGGAGCGCCGTGAGCTCCATGACGTACGGCACCACGGACGACAGCAGCGCCACCGCCACGCCCAGGCCGAGCACGCGTCCGTCGCCGAGCCCCTTGCCGCCGCCGACGAGGCCGAACGGCAGCAGGGCGACCGCCGCCACGAGCATCGCCGTGCCGAGCCCGCCGACGAGCGAGCCGTCGGTGGCCAGCCGCTTGCCGAGAACGATGTAGACCGACCAGAAGGCACCTGCCAGGACGGCGAAGCCGAGCCCGAGGCCGTCGACGTCGAGGGTGGGGCTGCCGAGCAGCGCGACCCCGGCCGCCGCGAGCACGATCCAGACGAAGTCGGAGCGGCGGCGCGAGCCGAGCACCGCGACCGCGAGCGGGCCGAGGAACTCCGCCGTCACCGCGACGCCGAGCGGCACCCGCTGCAACGCCTCGTAGAAGCAGGCGTTCATCGCGGCGAGCGCGAGGCCGAAGGTGACGATGGTGAGGTCGGGTCGCCGCAGCCGCCGCCCAGCCACCGCCGCCAGCACGACGGCCGCGAAGCCGACACGTAGCAGCACGGCGCCGAGCGGCCCCGCCCGGTCGAAGATCGTCGTCGCGAGGACTGCTCCCCCCTGCACCGAGAACGCCGCCGCGACGATCAGCAGCGGGGCACCGCGCGCGCCGATGCGGGCCTCCAGGGCGGCAGCAGAGCGAGGCGACCGGCCGGGCACCTGGGCACGGTACACCGGCCGCCCCGCAGCCGTCGACCAGGCCGGGGATACTTCCCGGGTGAGCGCGGCCCGGGGGGACAGCAGGGAGGGCCGGCCGGAGCCGGCGGAGGGGGCGCGCGCCATGCTGCGCGTGCTGGCGACGCGCAACTTCGGCCCGTACTTCGTCGGCAACCTGCTGTCGAACAGCGGGACGTGGTTCCAGAACCTCGCGCAGGGCATCCTCGTCTACCGGCTGACCGGCTCGGCGTTCCTGCTGGGCGTGGTCGGGTTCTCGCAGTTCGTCGCGGTGCTCGTGCTGGCCCCGTGGGCGGGCGCGGCCGCCGACCGCTTCGACCGGCGGCTGCTGATGCGCTGGATGCAGCTCGGCTCGTTCTGCGTGACGGCGCTGCTGGCGGCCCTTGCGTGGAAGGGCCTCGCCAGCGCCACCATCGTCATCGGGCTGGCGCTGCTGCTCGGCGTCGCCACCGCGTTCTCGGTGCCGTCGATGCAGGCGCTCGTGCCGCAGCTGGTCGAGCCGGACGACCTCCACCACGCGATCGCGCTCAACTCGGTGACGTTCAACGCGTCAAGAGTGATCGGGCCGGTGCTGGGAGCGGTCGTGATCGCCAAGCTCGGCATCCCCTGGGCGTTCGCGATCAACGCGTGTTCGTACCTCGTCCTGGCGTCGGCACTGACGGTCGTCCGGCCACGCCGGCAGGCGCCGCCGCCCGAGCGGCGGGCGAAGATGCGCGAGACGCTGCGCTTCGCCGCCGCCGACCCGCGCATCGTGGCGCTGCTGGTCGCCACCGCCGCGCTCTCGTTCACGCTCGACCCGATCTCGACGCTCGCGCCCGCCTACGCCCGCGAGGTGCTGCATCGGCCCGACACGCTCGCCGGCTGGCTGCTCGGCACGTTCGGCGTCGGCTCGGTGCTCGCCG
>JANXXF010000165.1 GCA_025350775.1 Actinomycetes bacterium | reverse complement strand
CGCCGGGCCGCCGCCCCCCCCGACTCGCGGCGGATCAACGCCCGGTCGCGCGCCCCGCGCAGCTGGTAGAGGGCCTTCGTGGCAGCCTCGCGGGCGCCGGCGGCGTCGGCCAGCTCGTCCTCGACGACGCGGCGCTCGCCGTGGATGGCGGCGAGCCGCTCCTGTGCGACGGCCAGCGAGCCGCGTTCGGCGGCGGCGAGCGAGTGGTGCGCGGCACGGGAGCGCTCGGCGGCCTCGGCCTGCTCGGTAGCGGCCTGGCCGGCCCTGCCACGCGCCTCGACAGCCCGCTGCTCGAGATCGTCCGTCCGGGGCGCCGACGCCTCGTTGCGAGCGTGCTCGACATCCTTCCGCAGCGCCTCCAGCAGCGCGTCGGCCGTCTCGCGGCGCAGCGCGAGGCGCTCGGCGGCGCCACGCAGGCGGTACAGCGCGGCGGTCGCCGCCTCGCCCCCGGCGGCGGCAGCGGCGAGGCCCTGCTCCGTCTCGGCGCGCCGCGTCAGCAACGCCTCCAGACGGGCCGCCAGCTCGGCCCGGCAGCGCGCAGCCTCGGCACGCCGGACTCCAGCCGCCGCAAGCCGCTCCCGGACGGACGCCAGGTCGCGCGTCGCGAGCAGCGACCGCAGGCCGGCGATCTCGCCCAGCAGCTTCTCGGCGCGCTCGGCGGCCGTCGCCTGCAGCGAGAGCGGACGCAACCGCTTGGCGACCTCGGCCTCGACATCGCGGGCCCGCTCGACCTGCTGCCCGACTCGGGCGAGCTTGAGCTCGGCGCGATGCCGGCGCGACTTGAACTTGCCGAGGCCCGCCGCCTCCTCGACGAGGGCGCGCCGGTCGGCCGGCTTGCTGGCGAGCACCGCTTCGACCTTGCCCTGGCCGATGATCGAGCCCATGTGGCCGCCCAGCCCGACGTCGGCGAGCAGCTCCGTCAGATCGAGCCGGCGCACCGGCGTGTGGTTGACGAGGTACTGCCCCTCGCCACCGCGGTGCAGGCGCCGCACGATCGAGACCTCGCTGAAGTCCACCTCGAGCTGGCCGTCGGTGTTGTCGAACAGCAGCTCGACCTCACAGTGGTCGGACGGCTTGCGTCCGGCCGCGCCGGCGAACAGCACGTCGTCGGGCTTCTCGGCGCGCAGCTCGTGCGGCGAGAGGCTGCCGGCCGCCCAAACGAGGGCGTCGGCGATGTTCGACTTACCCGAGCCGTTCGGCCCGACGACGACGGCGACGCCGCGCTCGAGGCGCACCTCGACCTGGTCGGGGAACGACTTGAAGCCACGGATGCGGATCGCCTTGAGATGCACGCGAAGGAGAAAGGATGCCGACGCCGACGGACGGGACGACCGGGGCCGCGAGCGGCCGGGGCTCAGGGAGCGGGGTCAAGCAGGCCATCGGCGCCGAGACGCCCCAGCGCCTCCTCTGCGGCGATCTGCTCGGCATCCTTCTTCGACCGGCCCGTGCCGACACCGAACTGCTCGCCGTCAATCAGCGCCGCACAGGTGAACAGCCGCTCGTGAGCGGGGCCTTCCGTCTCCAGCACCGCGTAAGTGACCTGCCGGCCGAGCCGCGCCAGCACCTCCTGGAGCTCCGTCTTGTGGTCGACGGGGTTCGTCAGCGCGTAGTCGAGGCGCGGCAGGAACGCGGCCACGATCGCCGCCTGCGCCACCTCGAAGCCGTGGTGCAAGTACACGGCGGCGACGGCCGCCTCGAACATCGCGGCGAGCACCTTGGGGCTGGCGACGAGGCGCTCCAGCTCGTCCGGGGCTACCCGGCTTTCGCCCCGCGCCGCCAGCTGCGCGTCCAGCCCCAGCTCGCGGGCGGCCGCAGCGCAGCCGGCACGCGAGACCAGGTCGGCCCGGATCCGGGTCATCCGCCCCTCCGAGAAGTCCGGGAACCGCTCGAACAGCAGGCGCGTGACGGCAAAGCCGAGCACGCTGTCCCCGAGAAACTCGAGCCGCTCGTACGAGGACAGCCGGTCGGCTGTCCACGAGGGGTGCGCCAGAGCCAGGTCGAGCTTCTCGGGGGGAAGGCCCTCTACGAGCGCGCGCAGGCCGGCTGGGCCCGCGACGCCCTTGCTACTGGGCCTTGGAGACGTAGTCGACGGCCTGCCCGACGGTCGTGATCTTCTGGGCATCCTCGTCCGAGATCTTGATCCCGAACTGATCCTCGAGCTCCATGATCAGCTCGACGAGATCGAGCGAATCGGCATCGAGATCCTCGGCGAAGTTCGCATCGTCCGTGATCTCGCTCTCCTCGATACCGAGCTGCTCGACCAGGACTTCCTTGACACGCTCGAGAATCTCCTCGCGCGACGCTGCCATGACACCTCACTTACGACTCGGGGCTAGGGGCTGGGAAGAACGCGCGGATCATACATCCCGCTGCTGCCAGCATCCGCAGGTGCCACTAAGGGCCTATCCCGGTAGGGGATGGCAGGCCCGGCGTTGGGTCGTCGAAGCCTGCCACTCCTGGCTCAACCCAACCGTGCCCTCTTGATCCGCTGGTCGAAGAAGCCTGAGAACCACCTCGCACCGCTCCAGCTCGCCAGCGGCCTGATCGCCTTCAAGAAAGCCCACACCGCCCGGCTCGCGAACGCCCTACCGGGATAGGCTTTAAGAGCTCGAATCAGAATGAGCGCCGCCGGCGGATCACT
>JANXXF010000157.1 GCA_025350775.1 Actinomycetes bacterium | reverse complement strand
GGACAACGCCTGTCGAAAACTCTCCACAGGCACAACCCGCATTCCTCCGGCAAAGCGGCGCGCTTCGGCTGCGTTATCCCCAGCCGGAACGAGGAAGACCTGCGCTCCGACCCGGCGAGCGCCGATCGTCTTCTGCTCGATGCCGCCGACCGGACCCACGGTGCCGTCCAGGAAGATCTCGCCGGTCGCCGCCACGATGTTGCCGCGATCGACGTCGCGGCCGAGCTCGTTGACCACGTCGAGCGCGAAGGCCAGCCCGGCCGACGGGCCACCCACCTCGCCGGCGTCGATGCGCACCGCCACCGGCAGCGTGATCGAGCTGCCCTGCTCCGGCGCGAACCCGGCGATCGCCCGTCTGGGGTCGTCGGGAGCGGGAATGGTGCGGACCGTCACCTTCGCCGACTGGCTGCCGCGACGCACGCCGAAGGTGACGGAGTCACCGGGGCGCTTGGACTTCATCGCCGCCCGCAGCTGCTCGACGGTGAGGACGCTCTTCCCGTCGACCTCCGTGATCAGGTCGGCGAGGTGCAGCTTCCCGAGGGCGGGCGCGGCCGCGCCGACGGCGCCCACGAGCACGCCCGTCGGGCGCGTCTCCACCTTGTAGCCCAGCTCGCGCAGCGCCACCGCCGTCGCGACGTCCTGCGACCGGGTCATGTCGCCAAGGTCGGCCTGGCGCCGCTGGCTGTCGCTGACGCCGGGCGGGTTGATCGCATGGGCAGGCACGATCGTCGAGCCGTCGTGGAGCCCTGGGAACACCGTCTCGAGGATGGTTGCGCGGCGCACGAGCACGTCCACGTAGTAGATGCCGCCCTTGCCCGCCTTGATGCCCTCGTTGGGCACGGTGACGAGCGGCTCGACCGGCTTCGCGCGGTCGGGCAGCAGGATGTAGTCACTCGACGGGACGAGCCACAGGACGAGCAGCGTGCCCAGCGCGAGCGCGCCGACGATGGCGACGAGGCGCAGTGCCAGGCCTGGCCGCGGCATCGGTGTTAGAGCTCGAATCAGAATGAGCCTTGCCCGCGGATCGCTCGGATCGCCCTTCGGCCCGCAGTCCGGCCGCTTTGCGTCCAACCTGTGGGCCTGCGGCGACCAGGTGCCCGCTCTCCGAGCGGCTGCCAGGGCTTCGCGGGTGTGCCGCCCGTCTCTTGTCCAGGCGGCCAGCCTGTCCTGCGAGCCAGTCGACCCATCCACTCGCTCCGAGAGCCCCGAGGTTCAACGCTCATTCTGATTCGAGCTCTTAGAGCAGACCGCGGCCGAGGCCGCCGTCCACCGGGATGAGCGTCCCGGAGATGTATGCGGCCCGGTCGGAGGCGAGGAAGCAGACCAGATCCGCCAGCTCAGACGGCCGCCCCGGGCGACGCGCCGGGATCTCCTGGCCGAGCTTCGCCAGCTGCTCCGGGGTGTAGAGGCTGCGCAGGCGGTCCGTCTCGATCTTGCCGGTTGCGATCGTGTTGACCGTGATCCCCTGCGGGCCGACCTCGCGCGAGAGCGTCTTCGCCCAGGCCACGACCGCGGCCCGCGTCATGTTCGAGAGGGCGAGGTTTTCGATCGGCTCGCGCACCGCCGACGACTCGATATTGACGATCCGGCCGCGCCCGCTCTGCTCGAGCAGCGGCAGGCAGAGGTTCGTCAGGCGGACGGCGGAGTGGAGGAGCAGCGCGATCGCAGCCTCGATCTGCTCCTCGCTGACGCCGGCGGCGGGCCCGGGTGCCGGCCCGCCGCTGTTGTTGATCACGATGTCGACGCCACCGAAGGCGGCAACCGTGCGCTCGACGAGCCGCTCGAGGTCGGCCGGCACGGCGACGTCGCCGCGCACGGCGAGCGCGCCCAGCCGCTCCGCCTCACGCTCGAGCACGTCGCGCCGGCGCGCGAACATGGCGACGTTGGCCCCTTCGGCCACGAGCGCCTCGGCGATCGCCAGGCCGATGCCCGACGATGCCCCGCAAACGATCGCCGTCCTGCCGCTGAGGCCCAGGTCCATCTACTTCGCCTTCAGGACCTTGACGACATCGGCGACGGCCGCGGAGGACGCCTTCATCATCTTCTTCTCGTCGGCGCTGAGCGTGAGCTTGACGATCTTCTCGATGCCGCTCGCGCCGAGCACCACCGGGACGCCCATGTACAGGTTCTTCACGCCGTACTCGCCCTCGAGGTACGCGGTGCAGGGGAGGACGCGCTTCTGGTCGAGGACGATCGACTCGACCATCTGCGCGGCCGCCGCACCCGGTGCGTACCAGGCGGAGGTGCCGAGCAGGTTGACGATCTCGCCGCCGCCCTTGCGGGTGCGCTCGACCATTGCGTCGATCTTCTTCTGGGGAACGAGCTGCTGCAGCGGCACGCCGCCGACCGTGGTCGCCGAGACGACCGGCACCATCTGGTCGCCGTGGCCGCCGAGCACCATCGCCTTGACGTCCTGGATCGACATGCCGGTCTCGAACGCGATGAAGGCCGAGAAGCGCGCCGTGTCGAGGATGCCGGCCATGCCGAACACGCGCTCCTTGGGGAGCTTGGAGATGGCGCGGGCGACGTGGCACATCGCGTCGAGCGGGTTCGAGACGACGATGATGATCGCCTTGGGCGACCGCTTGACGATCTCCTTCGTCACCGAGGCGACAATGTTCTGGTTCGTAGTGACGAGATCGTCGCGGCTCATGCCCGGCTTGCGCGGCACGCCGGCGGTGATCACGACGACCTCGGAGCCCTCGGTCTCGTCGTAGCCGTTGGTGCCGGTGATGGTGGACTGGAAGCCGATCACGGCGGCCGCCTGGTTCATGTCCAGGGCCTTGCCCTGCGGGAAGTTCTTGACGATGTCGACGAGGACGACATCCGCGTAATCGCGGCGGGCGACCTCGAGGGCACACGTGGCGCCGACGTTGCCGGCGCCTACGACAGTGACCTTTGCGCGCATTGTTGACTAAGCCTCCTGCTGCTTTGCGATGGTGGCGCCGGTGTCCGGAGCTGCGCCCACGCCGGGTGAATCGTCACAGTCGTGGGCCATGCGCCGATTCTACGCGCAGCCCGGCCTCCGCTCCCGTGGAGAACCGCAGCGTTTGCGGTAGCGTGCCGACTGACGTGAGGGACCGGCAGATGACCGAGCTGCAGATCGCCCAGCCCGGCCTCCCGCCGGCCGCGACCGCCGGGCCGCCCGCGTGACTGCGCTTGCCGAAGCGGCCGCCCAGGCTGACGCCCTCGCCCAGCAGGGCTCCGAGCAGGCGCTGGCCGACCTCCGTCGCACCTGGGACGAGGAGCTGGAGACGGCCGCGCGCAGCGACGACTTCCGTGCCCGCGCCGTCGCCTTCCGCGCCGTCGGGCAGTTTCGCTTCCGCCAGAAGATCGAGCTGCTCAACCGCGGTCTCGACGACACGAGCCCTGCCTGTCGCGGCTCGGCGCTAATCTCGCTCGAGCTGCTCTCGCGCGAGAGCCCGGGGCCGGTCAACAAGGTGCGCCCGATGCTGCACCGGATGGCCAGCGGCGACACCAACGACGCGGTGAAGCGCCTCGCCATCGTCTGCCTCGGCCGGACGTCGCCCAGCCGCGAGACGATCACGCTGCTCGCCGGCATGGCCGAGGACGACCGCTACGAGCGCGAGCTGCGCGAGGCGGCGAAGAAGACGGCGGCCGCGCTGAAGAAGAAGGCCGACACGCAGAAGGACCCGCACAAGTAGCGATTCAGCGGGGGGCGGCCTGCGCCGCCCGGCCGCCCTTCCGCTTCGCGTGCGGGTGCGCCAGGTAGTACTGCTCGCGGCGGCGGCGGTCGCTGACGTGGGTGTAGAGCTCGGTGGTGGCGAGGTCGGCGTGGCCGAGCATCTCCTGGACGCTGCGCAGGTCGGCGCCGCCCTCCAGCAGGTGGGTGGCGAAGGAGTGGCGTAGCAGGTGCGGGTGCACGCGCTCGGGGTCGAGGCCGGCCTTCGCGGCGAGCCCGCGCACGATCAGGAAGGCGCCGGCGCGGGTGAGGCCGCCGCCACGCGCGTTGAGGAAGAGCTCCGGCCGGTAGCGGGCGTCGAGAAACGGCCGGCCGCGGGCGAGGTAGGTGCGGACTGCTGCCACCGCCTGGCGGCCGATCGGGACGATGCGCTCCTTGTCACCCTTGCCGCGCACGCGCACGAGCGCGTTGTCGAGGTCGATGCCGCCGCGCTCGATGCCGACGGCCTCGCTCACGCGCAGCCCGGCCCCGTACAGCAGCTCGACGAGGGCGCGGTCGCGCAGGTCGCGCGGCCCGACGCCGTTGGCGGCCTCGACGAGGCGCTCGGCCTCGCCGGCGGAGAGGGTGCGCGGGAGGGTGCGCCCGCGCTTCGGCAGGTCGAGCGCCGCCGCCGGATTGTCGCCCCGGACGCCCAGCAGGACGAGGTGCCGGTAGTAGGAGCGCAGCGCCGCGATGCGGCGGGCGATCGTGGCGGCCGAGAGGCCGCGCGCGCCGAGCGCGGCGACGTACGCCTGCAGCTGCTCGGCGGACGCGCTGCCGGGGCGGGCGTCCGGCGCGAGCGCGGCTGCGGCGTCGGCGAGGTCGCGGCGGTAGGCGTCGACGGTGCGGGCCGACCTGCTGGCCGCCAGCAGCGCGAGGAAGCCGTCGAGCTCAGGATCGCGGGTGGGCGCGGTCATAGACCTTCCTCAGCCGGCGGGCGTCGACGTGCGAGTACACCTGGGTGGTCGAGAGCGAGCTGTGGCCCATCAGCTCCTGGATCGTGCGGAGATCGGCGCCACCTTCCAGCAGGTGCGTGGCGAAGGCGTGGC
>JANXXF010000101.1 GCA_025350775.1 Actinomycetes bacterium | reverse complement strand
GGGCCCGCCCCCCGGCCCGCCCCGCCACCACTGCCCTCTCCGGGCTTGCTACTTCTTGACGTCCGGCAGCGACAACCGCCAGGCGCCGCGGCCGTGGGACGCCGCGTACAGCGAGCGGTCGCCCGCCTTCTTCCCACCCGCCAGGGTGAGCCCGTAGACCGCCGCTGTCGGCAGACCGTCGGCGGCCGGGAGGTACGACGTCTGGCCCTTCGGCAGCCGCATCACGCCGAAGTCGGTCGACGCGTAGACGTCTCCCGTCGGCGCGTCGAGCACGGCGTCGAGGATCGGCTGGTCACCGAGGTCATAGTCGATGTTCGTCCACGTCGCAGCGCCCGTCACCGGGTTGGTGACGACGACATCGAACACGTGACCGGGCACCGTGCCCGCAGCCGCCGCGTAGGCGTTGTAGCCCGAGAACGAGACGATCGCATGTAGCGGGTTCGTCGAGTCGACGGAGATGCTGCTGATGAACCGGGTCGGGGTTGCAGCCGTGTCCACGCGGGCGAAGGTGACCGCGGCAGCGCTTGCCGCGTTCGCGTTCGTCGAGATGAACAGGCGTCCGCGCCGGGTCGCCGCCCACAGCGTCGACGGGTCGGTGCCGCGGCCGAGCGCCACGACGTACTGCCCCGACTTGCTGCCGAGCGCCGCCGTCGTCAGCGTGGACGTGCCGAGCGGCACCCAGTCACCGCAGTTGCCGGTGAACAGCTGGTCGCTCGTCCCGAAGACGCCGGTCGTGTTGCAGTGCGCCTCGAGGAAGGCCTGCGGCCCGCCCGAGTCCTGCGTACGCCATACATGGTTCATGCCGGCGAAGATCTGCCCGCCGGTCACCGGGTCGGCGATCATCGGCGCGTAGAACGACGACGCCTCGCCCGAGAACAGCATGGTGTCACCGGTCCACACCCAGGCGGTCGGATCGCCCTTGCGGAAGTTCACGTCGGTCTGGGTGCTCGTGTAGGTGTGGAAGCGGATGTCTCCGTTGACCGCGTCGAAGCCCGAGTCGCCGCCGTCGCCGGTGATCCCGAGGAACCAGGTGTTCGTCCCGCTGTACAGCAGCGTGCCGTTGTCCTGCGTGCCGCCGAGCGCATCCTTGAGCGGGTCGTTCGGGTTTACCGACACGCTCTGGAACTGCAACGTGCCGAGCCCGTCGTTGAGCGTCGTCAGCTTCGTCGGGATCCTCGACAGGAACGCCTGGCAGTTCGCCAGGTCCTGGCCCGTCAGGGAGCGCCCGGCGCAGGCCGCCGCGTTGTTCGCGTACTGCCCGCTCGTCCGGATCAGGCCGCCGTCGGAGCCGACGAACATGATGTCCGGGTTCGCCGGGTTGAACGCGATCGCGTGCTGATCGGGATGCATGTCCTCGTTCTGGAAGAACATGCCGCCCGGCATCGCAGTCGCATCGCCGGTCATGTCCGTGAAGCTCACGCCGGCATTCGTCGAGAGCACGACGGAACGGCCGTTCGAGATGTCGGCACCGCCGTACAGCGGCAGCTCGCCGTACTGCATCGAGCCGCCCAGCACGACCGAGTCGGGCCGTCCGGCGGGGGAGGCCACGAACATGTCGTACGAGCACTGCCCCTCGCAGAAGTCGAACGAGCCGAAGCCGGGCTGCGCCGGATTGTCCGACGAGAGGTCGGTCCAGCCGGCGTTCGTGCCGCCGGTCGTCAGCGTCGCCGCCGCGGCCGAGGCGTCGTCGACGCGGTAGAGCCGCGCCGCGCCGTAGGTCGGGTCGCCCTCGTTCCAGCCGGCCCCCAGGTAGATGCGCGTCTTGCCGCTGGGAAGCTTCGCAGTGGCGAACTCGAAGCGGATCGAGATGGCGTCCGTCGGCGACGTATCGTCCTGGAAGATGTTGTCGAAGCTGGCACCGTTCGTGGTCGAGCGGAACATGCCGTAGCCGAACATCGACAGGTACAGCGTGCCGGCCGCTGTCGGGTCGTACTGGATCTTGGTGACACCGCCGCGGAAGAAGTCCCTGCCGTTGGTCGACGCCGGGAAGACCGCGTCCTGTGGCTCGATCAGCGCCGGATGGAACGTCGCGCCGCCGTCAGTCGACTCGTAGAGGCCGACGGGCGGGGAGCCGGGCGGCGTGAAGCGGCCGCCGTTGTTGGAGCTCGAGCCGTGCCGGGCGACCGCCGTGCCGATGAACAGGTGCTGCGAGTTCGCCGGGTCGACTGCGATCGCCGCGATGCCGCGGTCCTTGGCGACGGCGACGCTGCCCGCCACCAGCGACCAGTGCTCACCCGCGTCGGTCGAGCGGAAGAGACCGATGCCGGCCTCGCTGTCACCCGAGCCGTTCGGCTCGCCGGTGCCCGCGTAGATCGTCCGGCCCGTGCCGTCCGTCCGGTCGATATAGAGCGACCCGATCGCGCCAGAGTCGATCTGGCCGTCGGAAATCTGCTTCCACGACGGATGCGGCGAAAGTGCGTTGTCGGTCTTCCAGACGCCGCCACCGGCAGCACCGAGATAGACCTTGCAGGCGTTGGCGTTGCACTTCGGGTCGACCTCGAGCGAGGTGACGCGACCCGACCACTGGGTCGGCGGGCCGTACGTCTGCGTGCCGAAGGAGGAGACGCTGAGCGTGTCCGGGCCGACGGACTGCCAGGGCGTCGGGAACCTGACCCCCTGCTTCTTGAGGATCTTCCTGGCGTCCTTGAGGGACTGCTGCTGCTGCGCGAAGGCGACGGTGTCGCCGGGGTAGGCGCGGTTGTCGTAATCCTCGGCCGCAGGGCCGTTCAGGATCTCGCGGCTGGCTTCGCGTCCCTTCTCGATCTTGTCGACGCGGCCGGGCGCGGCCGCGCTCTTCAGGAGCATGCGCTGCTCGCGCATCGTCTCCACCTTGCCGCCCACGTGCTCGCCGATTGCGAGCACGCCGCCGGCCGCTGCCGCCGCGATGGCGACGAGCAACGCCGCAGCCCCGACGACGTGACGGCGACTTGGTCTCGAGCCTCGAATCCCCATGACTGTTCTTCCTCCCTGTCGCAGGTGCCCGAGCGGTTGCAAGCGCCGCCCGGCTGCGCGTCAGGAGGGTCCGTCGCATGGCCCTCGTCGACGCGACTGATATCGAAAACGATTCATAACAGACCGCGGCCGTTCTTGCATAGCCGGATATCAAGGATGCAGAAGGGCCGCCCTCCCGGACGGCCCTCCTCCAGCGACGAGTTCGGTCGAGCGCGTCGTGCCGTGCGCAGCGCGACGGACGCCCGGCGGACGATCAGTGCGGCTTTGCCATCTTGCGGAAGTCGAGCGCCTCATCCAGCACCTTCGCGTCGACCCCCTTCGCCAGCGCCACCTCGCGCAGCGAGCCACCCGTCTTGACGGCCTCCTTGACGATCTCGGAGGCGAGGTCGTAGCCGATGAACGGGTTGAGCGCGGTCGCCGAAGACAACGTCTGCTCGGCGTAGAACGTGTTGCGCTCGACGTTCGCCTCGATGCCGTCCACGCACTTCGTCGCCAGCAGGCGGGAGGCGGAGGCGAGCAGCCGGATCGAGTCGAGCAGGTTGCGCGCGATCAGCGGCACGTAGACGTTCAGCTCGAAGTGGCCGTTCATGCCGCCGATCGTGATCGCGGCGTCGTTGCCGATCACCTGTGCGGCGACCTGCGTGACGACCTCCGGGATCACCGGGTTGACCTTGCCCGGCATGATCGACGAGCCCTTCTGCAGCTCCGGCAGGAAGATCTCGGAGAGGCCGGCGCGCGGGCCCGAGCCCATGAAGCGCAGGTCGTTGGCGATCTTCGTCAGCGAGACGGCGACCGTCTTGAGCTGCCCGGACGCCTCGACGAGGCCGTCGCGGGCGGCCTGCGACTCGAACGGGTCGGCCGGTGCGTGGATGCCGAGACCGGTCTGCTTGGCGAGCAGTGAGCGCACCTTGCCGGCGAACTCCGGATGCGTGTTGAGGCCGG
>JANXXF010000081.1 GCA_025350775.1 Actinomycetes bacterium | reverse complement strand
GTGCGCTGCCCGACGCGGGCGGCCTCGACCTCGTAGCTGACGCGGGTCACCGGAGAGAAGATGGAGTCGATCGGAATGACGCCGATCGTCATCTCCGGGCCGCGGTTCATCTCGGCCGGGACGTAGCCGCGACCGCGACCGATCGTCAGGGTCATCTCGAGCTTGCCCTTGTCGGCGACATTGGCGATCTCGAGCTCCGGGTTGAGGATCTCGAGGTCGGCCGGCGCCTCGATGTCGGCGGCGGTAACCAGGCCCGCGCCCTTCTTGAGGATGCGCACCTCGATCTCGGGCGACTCGCCGTGGAGCAGGCAGATCAGGCCCTTGAGATTGAGGATCAGGTCGGTGATGTCCTCCTTGACCCCTGGCACCGTCGTGAACTCGTGGGAGATTCCCTCGATCTTCACCGCGGTGACCGCGGCGCCCTCGAGCGACGACAGCAGCACGCGGCGCAGCGAGTTGCCGAAGGTGTGGCCGAAGCCGCGATCGAGTGGTTCGATCACGAAGATGCCACGGTGATCGTCGACCTCTTCGTGGACGATGCGCGGGACCTGGAAGTCCATCAGGCTGGAGCGTGTTGCCATGCGTTCCTTTCGCTAGCGGCGGCTGTGGGCGCCGCGCCTACTTCGAGTAGAGCTCGACGATCAACGACTCCTGCACCGCGGTATCGATCTCGGCCCGGTCGGGCAGCTTGAGGATCTTGCCGGTGAGGCCGTCGTGATCGGCCTGGAGCCAGGCTGCGACCGACGCGGTCAGATCCGTCGCCTCGCGCACCGCGGGCTCTGCGGGAGAGCCTGTGCGGAGAGCGACGATGTCGTTGGTCTTGACCTGGTAGCTCGGGATGTTCACGCGCCGTCCGTTGACCAAGAAGTGGCCGTGGCGGACGAGCTGCCGGGCCTGGTCGCGCGAGGCGGCGAAGCCGAGGCGGTAGACGACGTTGTCGAGACGGGTCTCGAGGATGCGCAGCAGGTTCTCGCCGGTGACGCCGGACTTGCGCGCCGCCTTCTCGTAGTACGAGCGGAACTGCTTCTCGAGCAGCCGGTACGTGCGGCGCGCCTTCTGCTTCTCGCGCAACTGCAGCAGGTACTCGGACTGCTTGATGCGGCCGCGGCCATGCTGCCCGGGCGGGTAGCTGCGACGCTCGAAGGCGCACTTCTCGGTGAGGCAGCGCTCGCCCTTGAGGAACAGCTTCGTGCCCTCACGACGGCACTGCTTGCACTTCGGCGACAGATCGCGCGCCATTAGACCCTCCTACGCTTCCGCGGCCGGACGCCGTTGTGCGCCTGCGGGGTGACATCCCGCACGCCGGTGATCTCGAGGCCGGCGGCCTGGAGCGAGCGGATCGCCGTCTCGCGGCCGGAGCCGGGGCCCTTGACGAACACCTCGACCTTCTGCAGGCCGTGCTCCATCCCCTTGCGAGCGGCGGCGTCGGCCGTCACCTGCGCGGCGAACGGCGTCGACTTGCGCGAGCCCTTGAAGCCCGCCGAGCCAGCCGACTCCCACGCGATGACGTTGCCGTCCTTGTCGGTGAGCGAGACGATCGTGTTGTTGAACGACGTCTTGATGTGCGCCTGGCCGATCGCAATGTTCTTGCGGACGCGACGGCGGGTGCGACCACGGGTCGCCGGACGACGAGGGGGAGCCATTTACTTGCCCTTCTTCCCGCGGCCGACAGTCTTCTTCGGACCCTTCCGGGTGCGGGCGTTCGTCTTGGTGCGCTGACCGTTCGTCGGCAGGCCGCGGCGATGCCGCAGGCCGCGATAGCAGCCGATCTCCGAGAGGCGCTTGATCGCCTGCGTGCGCTCGCGGCGGAGGTCGCCCTCGACCGTCACGTTCGCGTCGATGTAGTCGCGCAGCTTGCTGACTTCCTCGTCCGTCAGGTCACGGACCTTCGTGTCGAGCGACAGCTCGAGCGCAGCGCAGATCTCGCGCGCCGTCGAGCGGCCGATGCCGAAGATGTAGGTCAGCCCGATCTCGAGTCGCTTCTGATTGGGCAGGTTGACGCCTGCAATACGTGCCATCGCGCGCCTAACCCTGCCGCTGCTTGTGCCGGGGATTGGTGCAGATGACCATGATGTGGCCGTGCCGCTTGATCACGCGGCAGCGCTCGCACATCGGCTTGACGGACGGTCTGACTTTCATTGGTACCTGTACGCAATCCTTCCGCGATTCGCCGTTCGTACGGGACAGTGCGCGGCACATCGGGTGCCGGACGCAAGTTGTTCGCAGCGCAAGCTTCCGCCTGCGACGCGGCCGCTTATCGTAGCAGAGGAACTCAGCCAGCTCGGGATGCCGGCTCCTCGACCAGCCGAGCGCGTGTCGGCTGTGGATGCCGGGTGAGGATACGAGGGCCGGCGGACGTGATCGCGACGGTGTGCTCGAAATGCGCTGCGAGCGAGCCGTCCTCACTGGAGATCGACCACTCGTCGTCGTGGAGGACGACCTCGTGGGTGCCGACGGTAATCATCGGCTCGATCGCGAAGACCATGCCCTCGGCGAGAACCGGGCCGCGGCCGGGGGCGCCGAAGTTGGGGATCTGCGGATCCTCGTGCATCGAGCGGCCCACGCCGTGCCCGACAAGCGTGCGGATGACGCCGAAGCCGGCGGCCTCCGTGACCGTCTGGACGGCGTGACCGATGTCGGAGAGGCGGTTGCCGGGCCGGCATTCCGCGACCCCTGCGACGAGCGCCTGCTGGCAGATGTCAAGCAGGCGGTGCGCCTCCGGAGCGAGCGCCCCGACCGAGAACGTGTACGCGCAGTCGGAAACGAACCCGCCGAGCGTCACCCCGATGTCGACCGAGAGGATGTCGCCCTCTTTCAACGGATACGGGCCTGGGATGCCGTGCACCACCATGTCGTTCGGCGATGCACAGATGGACGCGGGGTAGCCGCGATAGCCCTTGAAGGTCGGCGTGCCGCCGCGTGACCGGATGTGCTTCTCGGCGATCTCGTCGAGCTCGGCAGTGGTGACGCCGACACGGATCGCCTCGCCCACCAGCACGAGCGTCTCGCTGACGAGGTCACCCGAGCGCGCCATGCTCTCGATCTCCTGGGCGGACTTGCGGATGATCACGCGACGGCCTGCTGGAGCGCGCCGGCGAGATCGGCGTCGACCTCATCGATCGAGCGCTCGGCACGGATCACGACGAGGATGCCCGCGGCACGGTAGTGGCCGACGATCGGCTCCGTCTGCTCGCGGTAGATCGTGAGCCTCTTGACGATCACCTGTGCGGTGTCGTCGGGGCGCCCCTCCTCGATCGCGCGACCGAGGCAGCGCTCCAGCGCGAACTCGTCCGAGAGTGCGAACTCGAAGACAACCGACAACGGCCGGCCGATCTGGGCGAGCATCTCGTCGAGGGCGTGCGCCTGGGCCATGTTGCGTGGGAAGCCGTCGAGCACGAAGCCGCCGGCCGTGTCGGGCTGCTGCAGCCGCTCACGAATGAGCCCGATCGTCAGCTCGTCGGGAACGAGGCTACCGCTGTCGAGATAGGGCTGTACCTGGCGGCCCAGCTCGGTCTGGTCGGCGATCGCCGCACGAAAGCTGTCGCCGGTCGCGATGTGAGGAATGCCCCTGGCAGCGGCGAGGCGCTTCGCCTGGGTCCCCTTCCCCGAGCCCTGCGGGCCGATGAAGAGGACGTTGATCACTTCAGGAAGCCCTCGTAGTTGCGCATCATCATCTGCGACTCCATCTGGCGCATGGTGTCGAGGGCGACGCCGACGACGATCAGCACCGAGGTGCCGCCCAAAGCACGCGAGGTGGCCTGCGAGAAGCTGCCGTAGCGGATGAAGATGCTCGGGAGCACAGCGATGATCGCCAGATACAGGGCTCCAGGCAGCGTGAGCCGGGACAGCACACGGTCGAGGTACTGCGCCGTCGGCGCGCCTGGCCGGATGCCCGGGATGTAGCCGCCCTGCTTACGCAGGTTGTCGGCCTGGTCGACCGGATTGAACTGCACCGCTGTGTAGAAGTAGGTGAAGGTGATGATCAGGATCGCCTCGAGCGCAAGGTAGGGCCAGTCGCTGGGACGGAACTGATGGTTGATGAAGTTCGACGTGCCAGGGAAGAACTGGGCGATCGTCGGCGGGAACGCCATCACGGCCGCCGCGAAGATGACGGGGATCACACCGGCCATGTTCACGCGCAGCGGCATGTACGTGGCGCCGCCTCCCATCAGGCGCTCACCGACCATCCGCTTGGCGTACTGGATCGGGATACGGCGCTGGCCCTCCTGAACGAAGACGACAGCGACGACGATGCCAACCGCGAAGATCGGGAAGAAGAGCTTCTCGAGCGGCCCGCCGTTCGCCCAGGCCTGGATGCCGGCCGGAGCACTGGTCAGGATCGACGCGAAGATCAGCAGCGAGATGCCATTGCCGATGCCGCGCTTGGTGATCAGCTCACCCATCCACATCAGCAACGCCGTACCGGCGGTGAGCGTCACGACGATCAGGACGACGCGGCCGGCGTTTGCATCGAGCGCGCCCTGGCGCTTGAACAGGTACGCGTAGCCGAGCGACTGCACCGCGGCCAGGCCTATCGTGCTGTAGCGGGTGTACTGGCTGATCTTCGCCTGCCCCGCTTCGCCTTCCTTCTGCAGCTGCTCGAGCTTCGGGATCACCACGGCGAGCAGCTGGATGATGATCGACGCCGTGACGTACGGCATGATCCCGAGCGCGAAGATCGCGAACGACGACAGCGCCCCGCCGGAGAACAGGTTGAGCAGGCCGAGCACCGTGCCGCCCTGGTTCTTGAAGTACGACTGGATCTGGGACGCATTCACTCCCGGCGCCGGCATCCAGGCGCCCAACCGGTAGAGCGCCAGGATCATGGCGGTGAAGAGCACGCGCTTCCGGAGCTCCGGAACACGCCAGGCGTTCGCAAGCCAGCTGAACACGACGGTCTAGGAGCCGGCTTCCTCGGTCGCAGGCTCAGCAGCCTCGACCTCGGGGACGGACGCCTCTTCCGGCTCGACGGCAGCCGGCCGCACGCGACGGACGGCCTTCTTCTTGACCTTCGGCTCGCGCAGCAGGACGACGATCCCGCCCGCCTGCTCGATCTTCTCACGCGCGGACTTGGAGAGGTTGTGTGCCGACACGGTCAGCTTCTTCGTCAGCTCACCGTCGCCGAGGATCTTCACGTCCTCCTTGACGGTGCGGATGAGGCCATGCTGCTTGAGCAGGTCGGGCGTCACCTCCGTGCCCGCGTCGAACCGCTCGAGATCGCGCACGTTGACCGGCTGCTGGTACGTCCGGAATGGCCCGATCGGCATCGCGTCCTTCGACGTGGCGCCGCGCAGCTTCGGCACGCGCATGTAGATCGGCATCTGGCCGCCCTCGAAGCCCGCCCGCATCATGTGCGAGCCGGAACGGGACTTCTGGCCCTTGATGCCGCGGCCCGAGTAGCGGCCCTTGCCCGAGCCCTGCCCACGACCCACGCGCTTGCGATCCTTGCGCGGCTGGGCCGGGGAGAGATTGGAGAGAGTGAGTTCGTTTGCCATTAGCTCGCAGCCTCCACCTTCACAAGATGCGCGACGAGCCGCAGCATACCGGCGACCTGCGGGGTGTCATCACGCTCGACCGACCGGCCGATCTTGCCCAGGCCGAGGGCACGCAGCGCGCCACGGTGCCTCTGGCTCTCGCCGATCTCGCTCCGGGTCTGAGTGATCTTCAGCTTTGCCATGGTCATGCCTCCTGCGTCTCCGCGACGGCGCCCTCGGCCACGGCCTCTTCCTCGACCGCAACGACCTTGCGCAGCGGCAACACGTCGGAGATGCGCAACCCGCGGATGCGGGCGACGTCCTCCGGCCGGCGCAGCTTCTTCAACGCGACCTCGGTCGCCTTCAGCATGTTGATCGGGTTCGTCGTGCCGAGGCTCTTCGCAAGGACGTCGTGGACGCCCGCGAGCTCGAGCACTGCCCGCATGCCGCCGCCGGCGATGACGCCGGTGCCCTCGCTGGCCGGGCGGAGGATGACGCGTGCAGCGTCGAACTCGCCCTCGACCGCGTGGGTGATCGTCGTGCCGTGCTTCGGCACCGTGAACATGTTCTTCTTCGCGTCGTCGACGGCCTTGGAGATGGCGAGCGGAACCTCACGCGCCTTCCCGTAGCCGATGCCGACCCGGTTGACGCCGTCGCCGATCACCACGAGCGCGGTGAACGAGAACCGGCGACCGCCCTTGACGACCTTGGCGACGCGGTTGATCTCGACGACGCGCTCCTTGAGCTCCCTCGTCTCTGCGATCTCGACGCTCAAAACTCCAACCCTCCCTCGCGCGCACCATCGGCGAGCGCCTTGACACGGCCGTGATAGAGGTAGCCGCCACGGTCGAACACGACGGCCGTGACACCTGCCTCCTTCGCCTTCGCGGCGAGGAGCTTGCCGACCTCCGTGGCCTGGGCGGTCTTGTCGCCCTTGAAGTCGCGGATGTTCTGCCAGCTCGCCGCGGCCAGCGTCTTGCCGGCCTTGTCGTCCACGATCTGAGCGGCAACCCCGCGATTCGAGCGGAACACCGCGAGGCGGGGCCGCTCGGGGGTGCCGGAGACCTTGCCGCGGATCCGGCGCTGCCGGCGACGACGGGCCTCGAGAACCGTGAGCTTGCTCATGCCCTCTTACCAACCTTCCTGCGGACGACCTCGCCCTCGTAGCGGATGCCCTTGCCCTTGTAGGGCTCCGGCGGCCGTACGGCGCGGATCTCGGCGGCCGTCTGGCCGACCTGCTGCTTGTTGATGCCCTTGACGACGATCTGCGTCGGCGCCGGCACCTCGAACGAGATGCCGGGACGGGGCACGATCACGACCGGGTGCGAGTAGCCGGCGGCGATCACGAGCTCGGCGCCGTTGAGCACCGCGCGGTAGCCGACGCCCTGGATCTCGAGCTTACGCTCGTAGCCCTTGGTGACGCCCTCGACCATGTTTGCCACGAGCGTGCGGGTGAGGCCGTGCAATGCGCGATCCGGGCCACGGTCGGTCGGCCGGGTAACGAGCACCTGGTCGTCTTCCTGGTTGATCGCGATGCGCGGCGGCACCTGCTGCTCGAGCTCGCCCAGCGGGCCCTTCACGACGACGCGACCGGGCGCGACGTCGATCGAGACGCCTGCGGGCACGGGGATTGGCTTACGTCCAATGCGGCTCATAGGGTCACCAGATGAAGCAGATCACTTCGCCGCCAATGCCCTCGATCTCGGCAGTGCGGCTGGTGATCACACCCTTGGACGTGGACAGGATTGCGGTACCCATGCCACCGAGCACGCGCGGGAGGCGGTCCTTCCGCGCATACACGCGGCGGCCCGGCTTGGAGACGCGCTTGATGCCGGTGATGACACGCTCGCGCCCCTTCCCGTACTTCAGCTCGACGACGAGCGTGTCGAAGCTCTCACCCTTCACGATGGAGAAGTCACGGATGTACCCCTCCTCCTTGAGGATCCGGGCGATCTGCTCCTTCAGCCGGGAGGTCGGCATCTCGGTGCGCTCGTGCATCGCCTTGTTGGCGTTGCGGATACGCGTGAGCATGTCGGCGATCGGATCGGTCAGCATGCTTCGCTCCTCACCACGAGCTCTTTGTCATGCCGGGGATGACGCCTGCATGCGCGAGATCGCGCAGGCAGATCCGGCACACGCCGAACTTGCGATACACGGAACGCGGGCGCCCACAGCGCGTGCAACGGCTGTACTGGCGCACCTTGAAGCGCTGCGGCCGGGCCGCCTTAGCGATCATGGACTTCTTCGCCACGCTACTGGTCACCTCTCTCAGCCGCGAACGGAAGCCCGAGCCCGCGCAGGAGTGCGCGCGCCTCGTCATCCGTCTGGGCAGTGGTCGTGATCGCGACGTCGAGCCCGCGGAGCGTGCTCACGTCGTCGTAGTTGATCTCCGGGAAGATGATCTGCTCGCGGATGCCGAGCGCGTAGTTGCCACGACCGTCGAACGACCGCGGGTTGAGCCCGCGGAAGTCGCGGATGCGCGGCAGCGCGACGGCGACGAGCCGATCGAGGAACTCGTACATCCGGGCACCGCGCAGGGTCACGCGGCAGCCGATCGGCATGCCCTCGCGGAGCTTGAAGCTGGCGATCGACTTCGTCGCCTTGCGGATCTGCGCCCGCTGCCCTGCGATGGTGGTGAGCTCCTCGAAGGCTGCATCGAGCAGCTTCGAGTCGGTCTTGGCCTCACCGACACCCATGTTCAGCGTGATCTTGGTGATCCGCGGAACCTGCATGATCGAGGCCAGGCCGAGCTCCTCCTTGAGCTGGGGCCGAAGCTCCTCGTACCGCAGCTTGAGGCGCGGCTGGTAGCCGTTGCCGTCGCTGCTGGGAGTTGCCTTCTTCGCGCTCACCGGTGATCACCCTTGTCGATCTCTTCGTTGCACTTCTTGCAGACGCGAAGCTTGACCTGCTGGCCCTTGATCTCGCGCACGGTCGTGCCGACACGGGTCGGCTTCTTGCACACGGGACACACCAGCATGACGTTCGAGACGTCGATCGCAGCCGGCTTCTCGATGATCCCGCCGGGTGTGATCTGGCCGCCGAGAGCGCCGCCACCCTGCACAGGGCGCGGGCGCGTGTGGCGCTTCATCATCGCGATGTTCTCGACGACGACGCGGTGCTCGCGCGGGCGGGCCTCGATGACCTTGCCCTGCTTGCCCCGATCCTTGCCGGTGATGACCTGGACGGTGTCGCCCTTCTTGATCTTCATGGCCAGGGTCACCTAGAGCACCTCCGGCGCGAGGCTGACGATCTTCATGTAGTTCCGCTCGCGCAACTCGCGCGCGACCGGCCCGAAGATGCGCGTCCCGCGCGGGTTCTTGTTGGCATCGATGATCACGGCCGCGTTGTCGTCGAAGGCGATCAGCGTGCCGTCCTCGCGGCGGAACGACTTCCTCGTCCGCACGACGACGGCCTTGACGACCTCACCCTTCTTGACCGAGCCCTGGGGGGAAGCAGCCTTGACGGTGGCGACGATGATGTCGCCGACGTACGCGTAGCGACGCTTCGAGCCACCGAGCACGCGGATGCAGAGGATCTCGCGGGCACCGGTGTTGTCGGCGACACGGAGACGGCTTTCCTGCTGGATCACTTGGCCACCTCGACGATCTCGACGAGGCGCCAGTGCTTCGTCGCCGACAGCGGGCGTGTCTCGGCGATGCGGACGACGTCGCCCACCTTCGCCTCGTTGCGCTCGTCATGGGCATGGAACTTCGTCGAGCGCCGCACGACCTTCTGATAGCGCGGGTGCGCCTTGATGGTGTCGACCTTGACGACGATCGTCTTGTCCATCTTGTCGGACACGACCACGCCACGGCGCTCCACGGTCCGGCCGCGGACGCCCTCGGGCTTCGGCAGACGGACGATGGGCTTGCGCTCCGCTGGCTTCACGCGCTTCGGCTTCGCCTTGGGCGCGGCCGCGACGATCTTCTTCTTCGGCGCAGGCTTCTTGGCAGCGGCTTTCACCGCCTTAGCGGCGGGCGTCGGCGCGGGCTCGGCGGCGGCGGGAGCGGGAGCGGGAGCGGGCTCCTCGGCAACCACAGGCTCCTCCACCACGGCAGGCACCTCGG
>JANXXF010000068.1 GCA_025350775.1 Actinomycetes bacterium | reverse complement strand
AACGACTGATCCGCTTGGGCCGATCTACCTCGGTTGTGGTGGTCTGGTGTATGATATGACGAGCGGTGAGGATTTCTATGGCAGCGATGGACCTTACGCACCACTCACTGGCCGCGATGCATCGCGCGCCCTCGCCAAGATGGACCTCCGCGAACGGGTACGCGCGGCGGACGAGCGCCTGCAGGTCGTCCACCGCGATCTCGGTCTCGGCGCAGATCGCGACGATCTGCTGCGCGAGCACGTCGAGCGGGTTGCGCGGGATCACCGTCTCCTCGATCTCGCCGTTGCGCATCGCGCGGGCAATGACCGCGGCCTCGAGCAGGTCGCCGCGGAACTTGGGGAAGATGCGGCCCTTGGAGACGGCGCCGAGCTCGTGGCCGGCGCGCCCGATCCGCTGCAGGCCGCGCGCCACCGACTTCGGGCTCTCGACCTGGATGACGAGGTCGACGGCGCCCATGTCAACGCCGAGCTCGAGCGACGAGGTGGCGACGAGGCACGGGATCTCGCCCGCCTTCAGCAGCTCCTCGATCTCTTCACGCTGCTCCCGCGCCAGCGAGCCGTGGTGGGCGCGGGCGATCGGCCGCTCGGCCAGGTCGTTGAGCCGGAGAGCCAGCCGCTCGGCCAGTCGGCGGTTGTTGACGAAGACGATCGTCGAGCGATGAGCCTCGACAAGGCGGAGCACCTCGGGGTAGATCGACGGCCAGATCGAGCCGTACGACCCCTCCTCCGGCTGGGTCATGTCCTCGACCGGCACGACGACCTGCAGGTCGAGCTCTTTGCGTGTCCCGGCGTCCACCAGCGTGATCTCCCGGCCGGTTCCCGCGACGAAGCGGCCGATCTCGGCAAGCGGGCGCTGCGTCGCCGAGAGGCCGATACGCTGGAAGGTGCGGGCTCCCCCGCTGGCCCCGCCGACGTCCCCGGCCCCACCGCCCTCCGCGACCAGCCGCTCCAGCCGCTCCACCGACAGCGCCAGATGCGCCCCGCGCTTCGTCCCGGCGACGGCGTGCACCTCGTCGAGGATCAGCGTCTCGACGCCGCGCAGCAGCTCTCGCGCCGCCGAGGTGAGCAGCAGGTAGAGCGACTCCGGCGTCGTGATGAGGATGTCGGGCGGGCGCTTGAGCATCGCGCGGCGCTCGGCGGCGGGCGTGTCACCCGTGCGTACGGCGACGCGCAGGTCGGAGCCGAGACCGGCGAGCGGGCCGCGCAGGTTGCGCTCGACGTCGTAGTTGAGCGCCTTCAGCGGAGAGACGTAGAGCAGGCGGAGGCCGGCGCCCGGAGTCGCGTTCAGCCGGTCGATGCCGACGAGAAAGGCGGCGAGCGTCTTGCCCGAGCCGGTGGGCGCCTGCACCAGCACGTGGCCGCCCTGCGCGATCGCCGGCCACGCCTGCACCTGCGCGGGCGTCGGCCCGGCGAAGGCGCGCTCGAACCAGGCTCGAGTGCCCGGTGAGAGTGCAGCGAGGGGATCCACGCGCTCAGGGTACTCCGCGCGCTGCGGCACACTGCCAGGATGAGCACCCCCGATCGGCTGCACTTCACCGACGCGCCCGCAGCGCAGGAGCTGATCGCGCGCGACCCGCTCGTGCTGCTCGTCGGATTCTGCCTCGACCAGCAGATCACCGTGCAGCACCGTCGTCCTCGCCAGGCGCCTGGGCGTGCGCCTGCCCGGCATCGACGCCCTGCTCCCCACTCACCGTACGCTGGGTGACGTCGACTCGGACGGGGCGCTCGTCGCCTACCAGTCGGCGAAGCGGGCGACGAAGGCCGTGACGCGGCGGGCCGGCGCTGCTGAGAAGCGATAGCCTCGCTGTGCTGAGCTACCGCACCGCAACCCTCGTCGCCGTCACCCTCGTCACCGTCACCCTCGGCGCGGTCACCGGCACGCCCGCCGCCGCTGCACCCCCTGCGATTGCCGGCTGCCCCTCCTTCCCCGCCGGCAACGCCTGGAACATCCGCGTCGACGCGCTACCCGTGGCGCGAGCTTCGGCGGCGCTGATCGCCTCGATCGGCCTCGCTCGCGGCCTCCACGCCGACTTCGGCTCCGGCCTGTGGGAAGGCAAGCCGATCGGCATCCCCGTCACGGTCGTCGGCCGCGCCACACCGCGCAGCAGGGTCGCTTTCGACTACGCCGACGAGTCCGACCGCGTCGCCTACCCGATCCCCGCGGACGTCCGCATCGAGGGCGGGGCCACCTCCACGGGCGACCGGCATGCGCTGCTCGTCGACCGCGCCGCCTGCCGCCTATACGAGCTGTACGCGCTACGGCGTGCCGGCCGCGGCTGGGCGGCCGGGTCGGGCGCGACCTGGGACCTTCGCTCGAACCGTGTTCGCCCCGCAGGCTGGACGTCGGCCGATGCCGCCGGCCTCCCCATCCTCCCTGGCCTCGCCCGGCCCGAGGAGGCGCTGGCGCCCGGCGGCATCCGCCATGCGCTGCGCTTCACCGTGCCCGCCACCCGCCGCGCCTACGTCGCGCCCGCCCGCCACTACGCCAGCAGCTCCACCGACCCGGTGCTGCCGCCGATGGGCCTCCGCGTCCGCCTGCGCGCCTCGTACCCGCTGGCGTCGCTCCCGCCGCAGGCCCGCGCGGTCGCGCTGGCGTTGCAGCGCTACGGCATGATCCTCGCCGACAACGGCTCCCCGTGGTACGTCTCGGGCGTCCCCGACGCCCGCTGGTCGAACGACGACCTGCACGCGCTCGGCCGCATCACCGGCGCCGACCTCGAGGTCGTCGGCCACACCCGCTGACCTAGCCCCCCCTCCGCGGCTACCCCGCCGGTAGCTCGACCGCGAACACCGAGCCACCGCCGTCGCGCCCGTCGACGCCGATGCGACCACCCATCCCGTGCACGAGCTGGCGGCAGATGAAGAGTCCTAACCCGGTGCCGCCCACCCCGCGGGTCAGGCTCGGGTCGAGACGGTAGAACTTCTCGAAGATCCGCTCCCGCTCCCAGGCCGGGATACCAAGACCGCGATCGGCCACAGCGATCCGCACGAGGCCGTCGGCCGCCGTCACCGCGACCTCGACGCGGCCACCGCCCGGCGAGTACTTGATCGCGTTGTCGACGAGATTCACGAGCACCTGGCGGAGGCGATCGGGGTCGGCGAGGCAGCTCGTGCCGGGCGCACCGTCCACGAACACCAGCTCGATCATGTCCTCCGCGCGCTCGCGCGCCAACTCGACGACGCCACGCACGAGCGCCGCCGCCTCGCACGGCACGACCTGCATGGTCAGCGCGCCTGCGTCCAGGCTGCTTGCGAGCAGCAGCTCGTCAAGGATGGCCGACAGCCGGCTTGCCTCGTCGACGATCAGCGACAGCAGCTCCGCCTGCCGGGCCTCGCCCAGTGTCCGCCGCATGAGCGTCCGCGCCGCCCCGTACACCGAAGACAGCGGCGTGCGCAGCTCGTGCGACGCAGTGGCGACGAAATCGCGGCGCGCCACCTCGAGCGCGCGCTCCCCGGTGAGGTCACGGAACGCGAAGACCGCGCCCTCCGGGTACCGCACGGCCGAGAACGACAGCCACAGCTCGTTCCCGGCGAGCTCGAAGCGCAACGACTCCCGCGCCCGCTCGGGCTCGACGCTGCCGACCCGGTCCCAGTCGGGTAGCACCAGGCCGATCGGACGGCCGAGGGCGTCCTCGGCCGCGATGCCGGTGATGCGGGCGGCCGCGGGGTTCCAGATGAGAATGCGTCCGTTCTGATCGAGCTGGAAGACGCCCTCGTCGATCCGCTCGAGCACGGCCGCGGCGTTGGCGCGCGCGCCGAGCTCCTCGTAGAGCTGCGCCCGCTCGAGCGCCTGCGAGCACAGCGTGGCCAGCGTCTGCAGCAGCGCCCGCTCATCGTCAGCGAACGCGCGCGGTGCAACGAAGTCGATGGCGAGAAAGCCGACACCCCTGCCGCGCACGACGAGCGGCAGAATCGCCACCGCCTCGAAGCCGCTCTCGACATGGCGCTCGCGCAGCTCGGGGTGCGCCTCGACGACGGCGCTGGCCGACTCGAACCAGCGCGGCACGAGGCCATGCATCCAGATCGTCGGAGCGCTGGTCAGGTCGGCGGCGAGGGAGCCGTAGCGCTCGACCGTGCTCGAGGAGAAGCCGGCTTCCGCGACGAGCTCGAGCAGGGTGCCGTCGCGATTGAGCAGCGACACCCAGCCGCCCTGCGCATCGGCGGCGACGACGCCCTCGTGCACCAGCACCTCGGCCACCCGGCGCGGCGTACGCGCCTGGGCGAGATCGGCCGTCACCTTCTGCAGCAGCGCCGCTCGATCCGCCGAGCGCTCGGCGGCCGCGCGCGCCGCCGCCGCCTCCGCGAACAGCTGCGACCGCTCGATCGCCACTGCACAGTGATCCGCCAGCGCCTCTGCGTACACCAGCTCGTACTCCGTGAGCGGCGCCTCGCGCCCGAACGCGAAGCCGATCGAGCCGAGCATCCCGGCACGACCCCGCAGCGGCAGCGTCAGCGACATCCGCTCGTCCAGCGGGCCGCCTGCCAGCTCGGGGAACAGCCGGTCGCGCTGCTCCTCGGAGTCCACGACGACGGACTGCCCCGACAGGTATGCCGTTGCCGCGGGCACGCGCGCCTCCAGCGGAATGTGCTGCCAGCGCTCGACGATCGCCTCCGCGAACCCCCGCGCGCCGACGAGCCGAAGCTCGCTGCGGTCGGCGGTCGGCAGCACGACGAAGCCCCCGCTCGCCCCCAGCACATCGCGGCCCTGGTCGAGCACGGCCAGGACGACCTCCTCCTCGCTGAGCGCGTCGGCAAGGAGTGCCGTGAGCTCCGAGAGTCGCGCGAAGCGACTGAGAGCGGCGTCCACCGCGACCGGTCTAGCTGACGCCGGCGAGGAGGAAAACGCGCTGCTCGCGCAGCATCTCGCGGGCGATCACGAGGCGCTGAATCTGGTTCGTGCCCTCGTAGATCTGCGTGATCTTGGCATCGCGCATCATCCGCTCGACCGGGTACTCCTTGACGTAGCCGTACCCGCCGAGGATCTGTACCGCGTCGGTGGTGACCTCCATCGCGACGTCCGAGCAGAAGAGCTTCGACATCGCCGAGAACTTCGTCAGGTCGGCGGCGGGCGCGCCCTCGTCGATCATCAGGCCGACCTTGTAGAGCAGGCCGCGGGCGGCCTCACACTTCGTCTCCATGTCGGCGAGCATGCCGGCGATCATCTGGTGCTGGGCGATCGGCCGGCCCATCGTCTCGCGCGTCTTCGCATACTCGAGCGCGTAGTCGGTCGCGCCCTGCGCCAGCCCGAGTGCCTGGGCACCGATGCCGGGGCGCGAGTGGTCGAGCACGCGCATCGCGATCTTGAAGCCCTCGCCCTCCTCGCCGAGCAGGTTCTCGGCGGGAACGCGCATGTCGGTGAAGTAGAGCTCGCCCGTGGTCGAGCCCTTGATCCCCATCTTCGCCTCGAGCCGCGACACCTGGAAGCCCGGCGCAGCGGCGTCGACGATGAACGCCGAGATGCCGCGGTGGCCGGCCGTCTGGTCGGTCTTGGCAAACACGATGTAGACGCCTGCCACCGACGCGTTGGTGATGAAGCGCTTGTCGCCGTTGATGATGTAGTGGTCGCCGTCGCTTCGCCGAGGTGCGCATCGCGGCCGAGTCGGAGCCGGAGCCCGACTCGGTGAGCGCGTAGGCCGGCAGCAGCTCGCCACTGGCCAGGCGCGGCAGGTACTTCGCCTTCTGCGCCTCGTTGCCGGCGAGCTTGATCGGGAGCGACCCGAGCTCCTGCGCGGCGAGCAGCAGGCTCGTCGTTCCGCAGACCTTCGCCAGCTCCTCGATCGCCACGAGCACCATTAAGGTGCCGGTGCCCGTCCCGCCATACTCCTCGGGGATACAGAGCGCGAAGAGATCGTGATCGCGCAGCAGCTCGACCATGTCCGTCGGAAACTCACCGGTCTCGTCGATGTCGTGGGCGCGCGGGGCGACCTTGTCACGGGAGAGATCGCGGATCAACTCGCGGATCTCGCGCTGATCGTCGGTCAGCGGGTCATACGGCATGGCCGGATTGTATACGAGCTGAGGTCGCAGATCGGCGCCGGCCCGGCGGTGCAGGCCGCCGGCTCGGGGCCGGCCGCTCAGCGCCGACGCGTCAGGCCTGTCTGTTGATCGAGCACCGTGACCCTCCTGGTGGCGGGAGCTGCATGGGTAGAGTCGTAACGATGATTCTCGACAACGGCGTCATCCGCCCGATGGACAGGTTCCTGCCCAGCGCGCGGGCCCTTGCGATCGCCGCCGACCGCATCGCGGGTGGGGTCGGGGTGCACGAGTCGGCGCTGCCGAGCCCGGAGGTGGTCGACCTCGCCGGCCGCTGCGTGCTGCCCGGCTTCAACGACGCCCATGTCCACTTCGCCCAGTGGGCGGCCGCCCAGCGCGAGGTGCGGCTGGCGGGCCTCTCCTCGGCCGAGGACGCGTTCGCCCGCATCCGCGACGCCGCCGCGCACCTGCCGGCCGGCGCCTGGCTGCGTGGCCGCGGCTGGCGGGCCGGCGACTGGCGCCCCGGCGGAGCCGAGCCGACCCGCGCCCAGCTCGATGCGGCCGTCGGCGACCGCCCCGCCGCGCTCGTCTCGCGCGACTCGCACTCGCTGCTCATCTCGTCCACCGCCCTCGCCCTGGCCGGCGGCGACCTCGAGACCCCGGGTGGCGTCGTCGAGCGCGACGGCCGCGGCGAGCCAACCGGGATTCTGCGGGAGGAGGCCGCCTGGCGGTTCCTCGACCGCTTCGCCCGCCCCTCGGCCGCCGAGCTGCTCGACGCGATGCGCGAAGGCCAGCGGATCGCGCTGCGCCGCGGCGTCACCGCGATCCACGACATGGACGGCGAGCTGGGCGCCCTCGACCTCCACCAGCGGCTGGTCGCCGAGGGCTCCTTGCTGCTGCGCGTGCTGCAGTCGCAGCCTGCGTCGCGCCTGCCGGCGCTGCGCGCCCTGGGGCTGCGCTCCGGCTTCGGCGGCCCGAACCTGGCACTCGGCCACATCAAGGTGTTCATGGACGGGACGCTCGGCTCCGGCACCGCGCGCATGCTCGACGGCTCCGGCGTCGAGATCACGTCGCGCGCGGAGCTGGAGGAGATCGTGCGCGAGGCCGCCGAGATCGGCTACCCGGTGGCGGTGCACGCGATCGGCGACGCCGCCAACCGGGACGCGCTCGACGCCTTCGCCGCGACGCGCGAGCTGTGGGAGCCGAAGGGCCTGCGGCAGCGCATCGAGCACGCCCAGTGC
>JANXXF010000049.1 GCA_025350775.1 Actinomycetes bacterium | reverse complement strand
TCGGCCTCGCCCGGGTCGCCCGCGGAGGCGCGGATGCCGACGGCACCGGGGACGGCCGCGGTGAACGCGGCGACGGTGTCGGCGCTGCGCGCGACGCCGGCGACGCGCCAGCCCTGCGCGGCGAAGTGGGCGGCGACGTCGCGACCGAGGTTGCGCGCGCCGAAGACGAGGAGGGTGCCGGGGCTGCTCATCGGCGGATCATCGCACTCCGCGGCCGCGGCCGGGGGCCGACGCCGGAAGCACCACCCGGGGCCGACGCCGCGGCGGCGCCCCCGCGCCCGGCCCACCCCCGCCCCAGGCGATCCTCTACGCTCCGCGCCATGAGCTTCGACACCCTCGTCCACGGCGGCACCGTCGTCCTCGAGGACGGCCTGCGCGACGCCGACGTCGCCATCGCCGGCGGGCGCGTCGCGGCGCTGCTGCCCCGGCCCCACAGCGAGACCGCCCGCGAGCACGTCGACGCGCGCGGCCTCCACGTCTTCCCCGGCGTGATCGACCCGCACACCCACTTCGGCCTCGGCGGCGAGGACGACTGGCGCAGCGAGTCGCGCTCGGCGGCCCTCGGCGGCGTGACGACGGTGATCAACTACGTGATGGGCCCGGCCTCCTACTTCGAGCAGGTGCCCGTCGAGCGCGAGCGCGCCGACCGGCTGTCGTGCGTCGACTACGCGCTGCACGTCGTCCCCTGCGCGCAGGCGCATCTGGACGAGCTGCACCGCACCCGCGACGAGCTCGGCGTCGCCTCCTTCAAGTTCTTCATGAGCTTCAAGGGCACGGAAGGCGCGTACCTGGGCGTCGAGGGCACCGACGACGGCTTCCTCTACGAGTACCTGCGGCTGGTCGGGGAGAGAGCGGGCCTCGTCGCCAACGTCCATCCCGAGAACATCGAGGTGGTGTGGAAGCTGCGCGAGCAGGTGAAGGCGTCGGGGCTGACCGGGCTGGCCGCCTGGGACGCGTCCCGGCCGGACTTCGTGGAGGCCGAGGCGACGGCGCGCGCCGCCTTCTACGCCGAGCTGCTGGGCGCGCCGCTCTACATCGTCCATGTCTCCTCGCGCCTCTGCCTGGACGAGATCCGCGCCGCCCGCGCCCGCCCCGCCCGCCGCGCGCCGCTGTGGGCCGAGACCTGCCCGCACTACCTCACCCACACGGTGGACGCCGCCTGCGGCACGCGCGCCAAGGTCAACCCGCCGGTGCGCCACGCCGACGACGTCGAGGCGCTGTGGGCCGGGCTCGCCGCCGGCGAGATCGAGACCGTCGGCTCCGACCACGTGGCCCGTCCCGTCTCGTTCAAGGACAAGGAGATCTGGAGCGCGTCAGCCGGCTTCCCCGGCGCGGCGTCGATCCTCACCGTGCTGCTCTCCGAAGGCCACCACAAGCGGGGCCTGCCGCTGGAGCGGATCGCCGCGCTCACCTCGGCGGGGGCCGCGCGCATCTTCGGGCTGGCGGGCAAGGGCACGCTGCTGCCGGGCGCCGACGCCGACCTCGTGCTGGTCGACCTGGCCGCCGAGCGCACGGTCGCCGGGGACGCCTGGCAGAGCGCGGCCGGCTACTCGATCTACGACGGCTTCACGCTGAAGGGCTGGCCGCTGCTGACGATGCGGCGCGGCGAGACGATCGCGCGGATGGGCGCGGGCGGCCTGCCGGGGGCCGACAGCGGCGAGGTGCTCGCCGCGCCCGGGTCCGGGCGCTACATCGCGCGCTGACGCTCAGCCGCGACGGCCGGCGCGCCGGCCCGAGCCGACGGGGCCACCGGCGGTGTGCCGCAACGGCTTGATCGGCCGTTGCTTCGGCACCGTCGCCTTGGGAGGCGTTGTGCGAATGGTCTTTGGCATGGTGCTGCGAGCGTCGCGGCCGTCCGCGTGGGCGGCATCGGGGGCTTCGCGGATCAGGCGCCGTCGCCGGCCAGGCGCGCGGCCCGGGCGGCGATCTCCCGGTCGAGCGCCTCCCACTCCGGCAGTCCGACCAGCTCCTGCCGCCGCTGCCAGCTCCACATCTCGGCGACGAGGCTCTCGCTCGTCCCCTCGGCGCGCAGCGTCTCGAAGGCGCGCTCCACCGCGGCCGCCGCCATGCGCAGCGCGAGGTTCGCGTACAGCGCCACCTTGAACCCGAGTGCCGCCAGCTCGGCGGCGGGCAGCGCGGGCGTCTTGCCACCCTCGACGACGTTGACGAGGCACGGCGCCGGCACCTCACGCGGGATGCGCGCGAGCGCCTCCAGCGAGGTAGGCGCCTCGACGAACGCGACGTCGGCGCCGGCAGCGACGTAGAGGCGCGCCCGTTCGATCGCCGCGTCCAGGCCCTCCACCGCGGCGGCGTCGGTGCGTGCTATCAGCACCAGCTCGGGGTCACGGCGGGCTGCCACGGCGGCGACGATCTTCTCGGCCATCTCGCGCGGCGGCACCACCGCCTTGCCCTCGAAGTGGCCGCACTTCTTGGGCGCCACCTGATCCTCGAGCGTCAGCCCGGCGACGCCGGCGTGCTCGAACTCGCGCACGGTGCGGGTGACGTTGAGGTGGTTGCCGTAGCCGGTGTCGCAGTCGGCGATGACGGGGATCGCGACGGCGTCGGCGATGCGCCGCGTCACGGCGAGCGACTCGTCGAGGGTTACGAGGCCCAGGTCGGGCCAGCCGTAGAGCGTGTTGGCGACGCCCGCGCCGGTGACGAACAGGCAGCCGAACCCGGCCGTCTCGGCCTGGCGCGCGACCCACGCGTTGGTGACGCCGGGGCACAGCTCGATCCCGGGCGCGGCGAGCAGCGCGCGCAGCTGGGCACGGGGGCTGCGGGCGGGCGCACCCGGCGCACCGGGCCCGGCCGCGGGGC
>JANXXF010000040.1 GCA_025350775.1 Actinomycetes bacterium | reverse complement strand
GCCGCCGTCAAAACGGCGCTCGAGTCGCTCGCGTTCAGGATCCTCGACGACCACGTCCGCCACTGTGTCGCCCATGCCCTTACCGCGGGCGACGAGGCGGAGGTTGCGCAGAAGACGGAGGAGCTGCTCGCGGCCGTCCAGCGCTTTGCGCGAACGCGCTGAGGTTCCTGTTCGGGTTCCCAATCGCATCGCCGGTCCGATCCGCGTCAACCTCAACCTCGTGCAGCCACTCGAGGTTAGGACGCGAGAATCGCAGCCAGATAGCGGCCGGCAGTGCCCGGCGGAAGCGGGCCGGCGGGCAGTTCGACAACGAACGCGGCCACGCGGGGGAAGCGGTGGTTTTGCCAATTCGGCGCCGTGCCGTTCGGCCGCGGCAGCGACCTGATGGACACGGAGTGGACGGGCGAGCGCGTCGCCGTTCCCGACCCGGACGAGGAGGAGATCGTGATCCGGGGCGCCGGCGGAGGGCTGCGATCCGGGCTCGACGCGATGCGCGCGTTGGGCCGCTTGCTCGCCGGCGCGATCATTTCCGTCATGCTTTGCGGCTCCCGGCCCTCTCCGGCCGAAGCCCGATCCCCCGCAGGCGAGGAGCCACGATGCAGCGAGTGTTCGACGTCGTCGTGATCGGGGCCGGGCCAGCCGGCGAGGTCTGCGCGGGCCGTCGACCAGCCGACGTCGGGCACTGCCGGCGGCAGCTTCACCGGGCGGGGCGCGCCGGGGCTGTCGCGGCTCGTCCTGGACACGGAGCGGAGCGTGCTCGTCGGTGCGACCTTCACCGGCGTCGAGATCGCCGAGTTCCTGGACGCGGCGACGATCGCGGTCGTCGGAGAGGTACCGCTCGAGGTGCTATGGCACACCGTACCCTCGTTCCCGACGCGGAGCGAGGTGTGGCTGCGGCTGCTCGAGCAGGCGGGACTGTGACCGGCTCGAGGCCCGTTCAGCGTGGTGAGGCTGAGCGAGCAGCTGCTTGACCTGGCGCCGCGCCGTGCGTAACGTCGGCCCCCGGTGAGCAGCGGAGCGGAGACCGTGGCGGATGTCGCCGTCATCGGCGCAGGGATCGTCGGCCTGGCCACGGCGCGCGAGCTGTTGCTGCGCCGCCCCGACAGCCGCGTTGTCGTGCTGGAGAAGGAGGCGGGGCCGGCGGTGCACCAGACCGGCCACAACTCGGGCGTCATCCACGCGGGGCTCTACTACCCGGCCGGGTCGCTGAAGGCACAGCTCTGCCGCGAGGGCCGGGACGAGCTGATCCGCTTCGCCGACGAGCACGGGATCCCGTACCGGCTGAACGGGAAGCTCGTCGTCGCGCTCGACGCGAGCGAGCTACCCCGGCTGGCGCAGCTGCACGCGCGTGGCACCGCGAACGGGATCGCCGGCCTGCGCGAGCTGGGGCCGGAGGAGCTGCGCGAGGTCGAGCCGCACGTCGTCGGGCTGCGCGCCCTCCACGTTCCCGGGACCGGCTCGATCGACTACCGCGAGGTGGCGCGCGCGTACGCCGCCGACATCGAGCGGCGGGGCGGCACGCTGCGCTTCGGCCGCGAGGTGACCGGCATCGAGCGGCGCGGCGGGTCGGGCGGCGCGGAGCACGTGATCTCGACGCGCGCGGGCGAGCAGCTGGCGGCGCGGCGGGTCGTCGCCTGCGCCGGGCTCCAGTCCGACCGGGTGGCCCGGCTCACCGCCCGCGCCGGAGGCGGCGGCGCCGCGAGCGGCCGGCGCGTCGTGCCGTTCCGCGGCGACTACTTCGTGCTCGCGCCCGAGGCGGCGCGGCTCGTGCGCGGCCACGTGTACCCGGTGCCCGACCCGGCGTTCCCGTTCCTCGGCGTCCACTTCTCGCCGCGCATCGACGGGCAGGTGTGGGCAGGGCCGAACGCGGTGCCGGCGCTGGCGCGCGAGGGCTACGGGCGGCTCAGCCTCGACCTGCGCGACGCCCGCGACGTGCTCGGCTACCCCGGCTTCTGGCGCCTCGCCGCCCGCTACTACCGGACGGGCGCCGGCGAGATCTATCGCGACGTGGTGAAGAGCGCCGCGGTGCGCGAGCTGCAGCGCTACCTGCCGGAGCTCGAGGAGCGCCACGTCTCGTTCGGGCCGTCGGGTGTCCGTGCCCAGGTGCTGGGGCGCGACGGCTCGCTGGTCGACGACTTCCTGATGGAGCGCGAGGGTGACGTGCTCCACGTGCTCAACGCGCCGTCGCCGGCGGCCACGGCGTCGCTGGCGATCGGGCGGCGCATCGCCGACCGCCTCGACGAGGCTGCGGCGTGAGGGCCGTCGCGTGACCCCACCGGGCAAGGGCGCCCGCCCGGGCCCGCCCCCCGCCACCGACCCCTCGTTCGACGAGGAGCTCTTCACCTTCCTCGACGACCTGCGCGCCAACAACGACAAGGCCTGGTTCGCGGCGAACCGCGCCCGCTACGAGCGCGTCGTGCTCGAGCCGGCGCTGGCGTTCATCGAGGACTTCGCGCCGCGGCTGGAGGCGATCTCCCACCACTTCCGCGCCGACGCGCGCGCCTCCGGCGGCTCGCTCTTCCGCATCCACCGCGACACGCGCTTCTCGAAGGACAAGACGCCGTACAAGACCAACATCGGCATCCACTTCCGCCACAACGCGGCGAAGGACGCGCACGCGCCCGGCTTCTACCTCCACCTGGAGCCGGACGCGTGCTTCTTCGGCTGCGGCAGCTGGCGCCCCGACGGCCCCACCACGCAGCGCATCCGCGAGGCGATCGTCGACGACCCGGACGGCTGGACGGGGGCGACGCGCTCGCAGGCGTTCACGGGTCGCCTGGAGCTGTCGGGCGACCAGCTCAAGCGCCCGCCCGTCGGCTTCGACCCGGCGCACCCGCTGATCGACGACCTCCGCCGCAAGGACTTCGTCGCGCTCGCGCCCGTCGCCCAGAGCCGGGCCTGTGCCGCCGAGCTGATCGACGACTACGACGAGCTGTGCCGGCTCGCGTCACCGCTCGCGCGCTTCCTCTGCCGGGCGCTCGAGCTGCCGTTCTGAGGGGGCGGCCGCACGCGGCGCCACCCCGAGCGCGGCCGGGCGGGTAGAGCTGGCCGGGGCCGCGCCGGTCGCGCTACACTTGCGGACGCGCGGGGCCATAGCTCAGCTGGGAGAGCGCCTGGATCGCACCCAGGAGGTCAGCGGTTCGAGCCCGCTTGGCTCCACCATATGTGTCAGGTACGAACCCCCGACCTTCGGCGAAGGCTCGGGGGTTCGGCCGTTGTGGGGCCGGGTTGGGGTGCCGGCCCTGCGGCCGCCGGCGGGGCTGTCGGGGCCTTCTGGGGGCTCCGTGGGGCGATCGGCGAGCTGCACGTCGCGGAGCACTTCCTCCGGCGCGGCGGCGAGCTCGTGGTCGATTCCGAGAGCGCGGACGACCGTGCTGACCTGCGCCTTCATCTCGGTGGCGTTGACGCGATAGTCGAGGTGGTCGCCCCGATGGAGTGGGATGGGCTGAACAGCTTCTTCAAGACCGTTGGCGATGCTTTGAAGCATCTGGACGTGCCGTACGACTTCCGTGGCCGGGTCAGGATGAGCCAGCTCGATATGTTCAGTGCGAGCGGCGCACTCCTGCATATGAACCCAATCGTGCTTGCGAAGCAACTCGCCGGGACGACCCTCGTGCAGGACACCGCCAGGGAAACAGCTGGGATGCTCGCCGCCGCCGAGCCGTTCCGGGTCGAGCACACGGCGCCGGAGTTGAACTTGCGTATCACGGCGGACTTCGCCGACATCGAGCCCTCCACGGCCGGACCGGCGCGCGAGATCGCGCTCGAACTGCCGGGGCTGAGTGGCT
>JANXXF010000007.1 GCA_025350775.1 Actinomycetes bacterium | reverse complement strand
CGTGATGAGCACCGCGGAGGGGCCGTTCCCGATGGAGACGACCTACACCTGGGAGGACGCGCCCGGCGGCGGCACCCGCATGACGCTGCGCAACCAGGGCGAGCCGGCCGGCTTCTCACGCGTGGTGGCGCCGCTCATGGCGGGCGCGATGCGGCGGGCCAACCGCAAGGACCTGCGACGGCTGAAGGCCGTCCTCGAATCGACCCCCGTGGAGGGAGGCGCGTGAGCGAGAAGTCCGTCGCTGCCAAGCTGCTGATCAAGCCTGGCACGGCGCTGTGGGTGTCGCACCCCGACCGGCTCGCGCAGGGTGCTCGGCGCGCACGCGGCCCGGCTCGCGCGCGACGGCGTCAGGATCTGGGCCTGCTACCTCTGGGCCTGCTACCCCAAGGCCAACCAGACCGACATCAACCGCGACACCCTGTGGCCGATCTTCATGGAGTACCGCCTGCGGCCGAACGGGGTAGCGGCGCTCGACGCCACGTGGTCGGCGATGCGCTACCGAGCGCTGAAGGCCGGCGAGACGTTCCGCGGCCTCGGCTGAGGTCGAGCCGGCACGAAGCCGGCACACTCTGCGGTCGCAGACGGTGCTACCTTCAGTGCATGGCGATTGACGGCCCCCACGATGGCGGAGTGCCGGAGCCCGACGGCGGGGTGGACGTCACCTGCGCGATCGACTTCGCTTCGCTCACCGGTGAGGAGATGAGCGAGCTGTTGAGCCGGATTCCCGGCGCAGCCGAGGGTGCGGAGCTTGCCTGGCAGGAAGTGCTTGCCGGCGACTACGTCCCGATCTCCGAGCTTTGAGCCTTGGCACACCTGATCGTAAGCACGCGAGCACGCGAGGATCTCGCGCGCCTGCTCTTCACGCATCGCCGCCCCGCGAATACGCAGCGGCGTGTCGAGCGTTCGGTCGATCACCTCCCCTTCGCGCCCCTCGCCTGTCCTGCGCTGCGCGGCCCATGGGAGGGGTTCCGCTACGTGCTCGGCCCGTGGCCCTGGATGGTCATCATCTACCGCTACTAGGAACCGTCTGACGCGGTCGTGATTCTCAGGATCTACGACGGTCGAACCGGAGAGGCGCCGCTCCCCTGACCCCTACGCGGCCGCTTCGGCGCCGCCCGGCGCCTCGGTGCCCCCGCGCGGCTCCACGCCCCGCAGCAGCTGCGGCGCCACCCGCGCATAGTCGATCGCGCTCGCCCACGTGAAGAGCACGGCGACCAGCATCGACCACCAGGCGAAGTCGTCGCGCCAGGCGCCCGCCAGCGAGTAGCCGCCGAAGCCGACGGCGAAGGCCTGCGCCCACGTCTTCAGCTTGGCCAGGTCGCGGGCCTGCACGACGATCCCGCGCTCGATCGCGGCGAGCCGCAGCCCGCTGATCACGAACTCGCGCGCGATGATCGCCGCCACCATCCAGGCGGGCACGACGCCCTCGCCGACCAGCATCACCAGCGCTGCCATCACCAGCACCTTGTCGGCCACCGGGTCGAGCAGCGAGCCCAGCGCCGACGTCTTCCCCGACCAGCGCGCCACCCTGCCGTCGAACCAGTCCGTCCACATCGCGATCACGAACACCGACGTCGCCCACCAGTAGTGATCCTGGAAGTCGAGCAGGAACAGGACGATCACGAACGGCACCGCGACGATGCGTGTGACGGTCAACTGGTCCGCGAGAGTCATTCTCCGACAGAATATGCGCCCGTGACCCTCTTCTCGAAAGTACTCGTCGCCAACCGCGGCGAGATCGCCGTCCGCGTCTTCCGCACCCTGCGCGAGCTGGGCATCGGCACGGTCGCCGTCTACAGCGAGGCCGACCGCTCCGCCCTGCACGTTCGCCGCGCCGACGAGGCCTATCTGATCGGCCCCGGGCCGGCCAACCAGAGCTACCTCGTGTGGGAGCGCGTCATCGAGGCGGCGCAGCGCTCGGGCGCCGAGGCGATCCATCCCGGCTACGGCTTCCTCGCCGAGAACGCCCGCTTCGCCGAGGCCGTCGAGGCCGCCGGCATCACCTGGATCGGGCCGCCGCCATCTGCGATCGACGCCATGGGCTCGAAGACCGCGGCGCGCGACCTGATGAAAAAGGCAGGCGTCCCGATCGTCCCCGGCACCACCGACCCGGTCGAGAGCGCCGACGAGGTCGCCCGGCTCGGCGACGAGATCGGCTGGCCGATCGCGATCAAGGCGGCGGCCGGCGGCGGCGGCAAGGGCATCAAGGTCGTCCGCGGCCGCGACGAGGTCGAGGCGGCGTACGCCAGCGCCAAGCGCGAGGGGCTCGCCTACTTCGGCGACGACACGATCTACGTCGAGAAGTTCATCGAGGACCCGCGCCACGTCGAGGTGCAGGTGCTCGCCGACAGCCACGGCAACGTCATCCACCTGGGCGAGCGCGACTGCTCGATCCAGCGGCGTCACCAGAAGCTGATCGAGGAGTCGCCGTCGCCCGCGGTCACCCCGGAGCTGCGCGAATACATCGGCACCGTGGCGATCAACGCCGCGCGCGCCGTCGGCTACCGCAGCGCCGGCACCATCGAGGGCCTGCTCACCCACGACGGCACCTACTACTTCCTCGAGATGAACACCCGCATCCAGGTCGAGCACACCGTTACCGAGATGGTGACCGGGCTCGACCTGATCCGCGAGCAGGTGCTGATCGCCGCCGGCCACCCGATGTCGGTGACGCAGGCGGACGTCCGCTTCCAGGGCCACGCCTTCGAGTGCCGCATCAACGCCGAGAACCCGTCGAACGGCTTCCTCCCGTCGCCCGGCCTGATCACGCACTACAAGGAGCCCACCGGCATCGGCGTGCGCGTGGACAGTGGGGTCGAGGCCGGCTCGGAGATCGCGCCGCTCTACGACCCGATGATCGCCAAGCTGATCGTGCTGGACACGAACCGCGAGACGGCGCGCCGGCGGATGCTGCGCGCGCTCGACGAGTTCGAGGTGGGCGGCGTCAAGAACCTGCTCGGCTTCCACCGGGCGCTGCTGCGCCACCCCGCGTTCATCGAGGGCGGCACCTGCCACGGCATCGTCGAGTCGGAGCTGCTGGCGCTGCAGGCCGAGGAGCTGACCGTCGACGAGTACCCCGCGGCGGCGGGCGTCGGCGGGGCCGGTGGCGGCGGGGCGAACGGGCTGCGGGAGCGCACCGCGTCGGTCGAGCTGAACGGGCGCCGCTTCGACGTCAAGGTGATGGAGCCGGTCGCCGACTTCGTCGCGCTGGGCCATCGGCGCCGCGAGCGCGAGCTGAGCGGCGGCAGCCACGGCGCCGCTACCGAGGCCGTCGTCAGCCCGATGCAGGGCACGATGCTCGCCGTCAAGGTCGCCGAGGGCGAGCACGTCCGCGCCGGGCAGGTGCTGTGCATCATCGAGGCGATGAAGATGGAGAACGAGGTCGCCGCGCACCGCGACGGCGTCGTGCACAACATCACCTGCGGGCCTGGCCAGCCGGTGAAGACGGGCCAGGTCATCTGCCTCGTCGTCGCCGGGGAAGCGTGACCGGCGCCAGCGGGGCCGGCGCCGGCGTGGACGGCGCCGCCGTGGCCGACGCCACCGTGACCGGCGCCGCCGTGGCCGACGCCACCGTGGCCGACGCCACCGCCGCCTGCGCCGAGCTCTCGGCCGCAGCTGGCGAGCCGCTCGCCGGCACCGCG
>JANXXF010000496.1 GCA_025350775.1 Actinomycetes bacterium | reverse complement strand
TCGCCGACCACGTCGCCAAGGGCTTCGGCGACCGGCTGCTCGTCGAGGACATGACGTTCTCGCTGCCGCCGGGCGGCATCGTCGGCGTGATCGGCCCGAACGGCGCCGGCAAGACGACGCTGTTCCGTATGATCGCCGGCCAGGAGAGCCCCGACGAGGGCTCGCTGCGCCTCGGCGAGACGGTGAAGCTCGCCTATGTCGACCAGTCCCGCGCCGACCTCACACCCGGGAACAACGTGTGGAAGGAGATCTCCGGCGGCCACGACATCATCGAGCTCGGCACGCGCGAGGTGAACTCGCGCCAGTACGTCTCGTGGTTCAACTTCAAGGGCGGCGACCAGCAGAAGCGCGTCTCCGATCTCTCCGGCGGCGAACGCAACCGCGTCCACCTGGCGAAGCTGCTGCGCACCGGCGGCAACCTGCTGCTGCTGGACGAGCCGACCAACGACCTCGACGTCGACACGCTGCGCTCGCTCGAGGACGCGCTGCTCGAGTTCGCCGGGTGCGCCGTGGTGATCTCGCACGATCGCTGGTTCCTCGACCGCATCGCCACGCACATCCTCGCCTTCGAGGGCGACTCGCAGGTGACGTGGTTCGACGGGAGCTACGAGGAGTACGCGCAGTGGGTCAAGGAGACCCGCGGCGCCGACGCGCTCGAGCCGCACCGCATTCGCTACAAGCCACTGCACCGGCCGTAGCGGCGGTGTCGGCGCGGCGCCGGTGCCGCTACGGCCGTGCGCTACCGCTCAGCCTCTCCCGGCCGGGGCCCGTCCCGTCTGGTGGGCAAGCGCCGTGTCCAGCGCCGCCTTCAGCCCGGCCGCGTCCGTGCCCGGCGCGACGATCCCGTCGGCGCCCCACTTCGTGGCCAACGCTGCAAAGCGCTTGTTCCCGGTGATCACGACCAGGCGCAGGTCGGGGAAGATCCAGCGCAGGTTGCGCACCAGGCCGATGCGGTCGTCGAACCGCCGCGGCGTCCTTGTCAGATCGATGACGGCGGCGGCGGCGGCGACCTTTGGGATCGCGACGAACGGGATGGCGATGCCCGGCGACGCGTAGTGACCGACGCGGTACGCCGCCGCCAGGCTCTTTGCGAGCGCCACGTGGTCGTCGGGCCCGTTGACTCGCACGACGATAGGCCGTCCGGCCGGGCGCCACGGGGCGGGCAGGAACTCGACGATCCGGCGCCGCGTGATGCGGCCGCGCGGCGTCTGCACGACGGCGCGCAGCTCGAAACGGCCAACGAGCTTGCGGCTTGGCAGCTGGAAGCGCCGGACGAGCGAGCCCGGCTGGATCGGGAACGCCTTCCACTCCGTCACGTGTGATCGCGACCCCGGCCTGTACAGCTGCGCCTTGACGATCCCGACGGTGTTGGCCTCGACGAGGAACGAGAAGGTGCGGCGCTGCAGCGCCCAGATGTGGGGGGCCGCCGAGACTGTCGCCTGCACCGGCCGTCGAGTCACGGCCGTCGCGACCGTGGCGCCGCCGCTCGAGCCGCCCTGCACGGGCCCCTGTACCGGTGCGCTCGACGACTCGGGGCTGCTGGCGGCGGGCGCCGCGGTGAACTCCTGCGGAGCGGTGTTCCCGATCAGGAAGGCGATGGGGGAGAGCGGGTCGCCGTTGGCGCCGATCGTGAAGTCCGCGCGGGTGTCGCGGGCATCGCGCGGTGTGAAGGTGACGTCGATCGTGCAGGTGCCGCCGGGCGGGATCGCCGGCGTCGCCGCCGACGCGGCCGCGGTGCCGGCGAGCCGGATCGCGCTTACGGGCAGCACCGCTCCGACCGACCACCCGGTGGGACCTGTGGCGCCGGTTGTCGGCGTGAGGCACGTCCCGGTGCCCGGCACCGTGAAGGCGCCGCCGCCGGAGGCCAGCCGCAGCGTCGGCGTGGCGACGACGTAGGAGCTGCGCCCGACGTTGGTCAGGGTCAGCGGCAGCGTCCTGGCTGTCCCGGCTGCGACCCTGCCGAAGTCGAGCGGGTCGGGGCCGATCCGCCAGAGGAAGACCGGGTCGAATCCCACGGCGACCCCCGTCCCGTGCAGGGCGACCTGGGTGAGCACGTTGCCCGACGACGCGGGCACGACGAACGACACGTTGAAGATGCCCGTCTCGGCGCGCGAGCGCGTCGGCCGGAACGTGACGTCGACCGTGCAGGTCTCGCCGGGATCGATTCGCTGGGTGCCGCACGTGCCACCGGTCACCTCGAAGCCGATCGTCTGGTCGAGGCCCTGGAGGTACGGCCGCCCGTCGAGCGAGGCGGTGCCGGTATTCCTGAACGTGAAGGTGTGCCGCACGGCCATTCCGATCGTGGCGGTGCCGAAGTACTCGTTGCCGGAGACCAGGGTGACGCCGATAGCGCCGAAGTTTGCTCTGAACTCGAGGTGTGCGAGCTCCGGCACTGCACCGTGGTTGAACGTGATGTTGAAACCGGCCGTGGCCGCATCGCTGCTCGCGGCAGTGAAGCCGACCGTGATCTCGCAGGCCTCGCCCGGGGCCAGCGCTCCGGCGTAGCACGTCGACTCCATCGCTCTGAAGGTGGAGGCCGCAGGGCCGGTGAACTCGAGCCCGGCGGCGTAGAGGGGAACGCTGCCGAGGTTCGTGACGACGACGACGCGGGTCGCAGACTGGCCGACGGCGACGCGGCCGAAGTCGGTCGAGTTGGTGATCGCCCGGAACGCCGCAGTGCCGCCCACCGTGCCCGCGACCGTGACCAGCCCTGCGGTAAACGCCCCGCCGTAGCGGGTGAGGACGCTGATCCTTCTGACCTCGCCGGATCCGAGCAGGGACGCGGCGCTGGGGCTGACGGCGAAGGTCAGGTCGATCGTGCAGCTCTCGTCCGGGTCGAGGTGACTCGTGACCCTGCAGGATCCCGTCTGCTCGAAGCGGAATGCCGCCGGCCCGGTGTCGCCGTTGTCCCAGTAGGCGTAGCCGTTGCCCGCGAGGTCGCCGATTGCGGCGTACACGCCTTCCAGCGGGAGGTTCCCGGCATTCGTGACCTTGAGCGTGAGCGTGCGCGACGCGCCGACCGGGACGGCGCCGTAGTCGAGCGCCGACGGGCTGATGACCGCTGCGACACGTGGCGGGCCGCCGGGGCCGTAGCCGTCACCGCCCGCTCCGCCGCCGCCCGCTCCGCCGCCGCCCACGCCGCCCCCGCCGCCAACCGCCGCTCCGGCTGCGACGCCGTTGCCGCTGAGCGCGACGCTCACGGCGTCGAAGACGACCGCGTCGACATCGGAGAACGTGATGTCGACGCTGCCGGCCGAGGCGCCCTCGGCTGCCGGCTCGAACTGGATCACGGCGGTACAGCTCGCCCCCGGGTCGAGCGTGCCACCCGGGTCGTAGCAGGTGCCCTTCTCGATGTTCGAGAACGTGCCCGGCCCATCCGTGTCGTTGACGAAGAGCGACCCGATGGCAATGACCGTGTTGCCCGTGTTGGACAGCGTCAGCTGGAACGTCGCCGCGTCGCCAACGGCGACATCGCCGAAGTCCTGGGAGGCTGTCGAAACCTCGGCGCCCTGAGCTCCAGCGGCGAGCGCGGGCAAGAGCCCTGCGAGCGCAACCAGCATCATCAGGCACGCGAGCCGGCGTCCCATTGTCCCCTCTCCCTCGTACCGATTGGAGGACGGCTGCCGGGGATACTAGGCGCGATTGACACGATCTCGCAACTGCGGCGATCGAGTCACGACGTCCGCACCGGGACGCGGCCGGACGCCGATCCCTCGTTGGCCGACTGCGGCGCGACGGCGCCTCTGCCATGCTCCGAGCCGCTTCCATGCGGGTTTCACACCGCATCCGTCGTCGTCTCTCACATATCCGGGCGACTATCGCTGACGGATGGCAACGGGTGATGGAAGGCGGCGGGGGCCGCTGGCGCTACTGATCGTGGAGGACGAGCCCCGCGTCGCCTGGGTCATCCAGGCGATCTTCGAGCGCTCCGGGCATACCGTCGCGGTCGCGACCTCGATCGGCGAGGCCGGCCGGCAGCTCGCAGCGGGCACGATCGACGCGGTGATCGTCGACTTCATCCTGCCCGACGGGGATGGGCTGGCCTTCGCGCGCAGCGCCCGTGACGGCCACGGTGTCGGCATCATCGTGATGAGCGGCCTGGCCGAGGTGCCCGACTCGGACGACGTGATCTCCCTGTTCAAGCCATTCACGCCCGACCAGCTCGAGCACGCGCTGGCACAGGCGCTGGCGCAGAGCCGCACCTCGCACTAGCTTTGGCGCCCTCGGACGGGCGGACGCTGCGATAGCGTCCCCGCCATGACAGGCCCACTCGCAGGCGTCCGCATCCTCGATCTCACCCGGCTGCTGCCCGGCTCCTACGGCACCTCGCTGCTCGCCGACCTCGGCGCGGAGGTGATCAAGGTCGAGCAGCCCGTGATCGGCGACTACATGCGCTGGCTCCCGCCCCTGCTCGGCGACGAGTCGGCGTACACCTGGGTGATCGACCGCAACAAGAAGTCGATCTCGCTCGACCTCAAGCAGCCGGCTGCGCTGGCGGCGCTGCTCCGGCTCGTCGAGTCCGCCGACGTCTTCTTCGAGAGCTTCCGCCCCGGCGTCGCCGACCGGCTCGGCCTCGGCTACGAGACGCTCAAAGCGATCAACCCGCGGCTCGTCTACTGCTCGCTCTCCGGCTACGGCCAGGACGGGCCGCTGCGCCTCGAGGTCGGCCACGACCTCAACTACGTCGGCCGCGCGGGGCTGCTCTCCTACCAGGGCACTCACGACGACAGTCCGGCGCTACCGAGCCTGCAGATCGCCGATGTCGCGGCCGGCAGCCTCTACACCGTCGCCGGCATCCTGGCGGCGCTCGTCCGCGCCCGCACCACGGGTGAGGGTGACTACGTGGACGTGGCGATGACAGATGGCTCGTTCACGCTACAGGCCATCCACCTGGGCGCCTTCTGGGCGACCGGCGAGGTGCCATCGTCGCGCTCGCTCGTCCTCAACGGGCGTACCCCCGCGTACAACATCTACGAGTGCGCCGACGGCAAGTTCCTGACCATCGGCGCCGTCGAGGTGAAGTTCTGGGACGAGCTGTGCGACGTCGTCGGCCGGGCCGACCTCAAGCCCACGCACCAGGACGAGGCGGCGCTCCCCGTGTGGCGTGAGCTGTTTCTGGCGCGTACCCGCGACGAGTGGGTGGCGCTGCTGGCGGGCCATGACGTGTGCGCGGGGCCGGTCAACGACCTCGCCGAGGCGTGTGCCGACCCGCAGCTCGGCGGGCGCGGCCTCGTGGTCGAGCAGGAGCACCCGACGCTCGGCCCGCGCCGCCAGCTCGGCAACCCGATCCGCCTGCGCGAGCATCCGGCAGCGATCCGGACGCCTTTCCCCCGCATCGGCGAGCACACGCGCGAGACGTTGCTCGACGGAGGGCTCGCCGCCGCCGAGGTCGATGCGCTGCTGGCGTCGGGGGCGGCGGTGCAGTCGTAGCCGCTGTCCGTCGTCTGGCTGCTGCCTGTGCGCAAAGGCGCCGCCGCCCCGGCTCGCACCGCGGTGATTGGCTTCGATCGCGCCGCTCCGCCCGGCTCGCTCTCCGTCATTGTTGAAGGCCCGTGGGGGCTCCCGCCCGCCTAGACGTAGCTCCCGACCCGTCCGTGAGATGATCGACGGGTGATCCAGCCGTCCCCCGAGATCGTCGTCGGCATCGTCGCGAACGCGGCCTCCGGCCGCGACATCCGCCGACTCACCACGGGCGCCTCGGTTTTTGACAACGCCGAGAAGGGCAGCATGGTGGCGCGGCTGATGGCCGGGCTCGGCGCGACCGGCGTGGGGCGGGTGCTGATGATGCCGGCCGGTGGCGGGCTCGCCGGCACGCTCATCCGCCGTCTGGACTCGCGGCGCGACAGCCTGCCCTACCCGGAGCTCGAGCTGCTGCCGTGGCGCCCGACCGAGACGGCTCGCGACACCGACCGCGCCGTCCGCGAGCTGCTGGAGCGCGGCGTCGCCGCGATCGCGGTGCTAGGCGGCGACGGCACGCACCGGGTCGTGGCGCGCGGGTGCGGCTCGACGCCGCTGCTGGCCCTCTCGACCGGCACCAACAACGCGTTCCCGGAGCTGCGCGAGGCGACGGTCGCCGGCCTCGCGCTGGGGCTGGTGGCGACGGGGCGCGGCGGGCCGCTCGCACTCCGCCGCGAGAAGCTGCTCGAGGTGTCGGTGAACGGTGGGCCGCGCGATGTCGCGCTCGTCGACGTCGCCGCCTCCTGCCAACGCTTCGTCGGCGCCCGCGCCGTCTGGAACGCGGGCGACATCTCCGAGCTCATCGTCGCCTTCGCCAGCCCCAGCGCCGTCGGCCTCTCGTCGATCGCCGGCCTGATCGACCCCGTCGGTCGCTACGCCCCGTACGGCCTGCACGTGCGGCTCGGCGACCCGGAGACCGCGCCGATGCGCGTCGTCGTGCCGCTGGCACCCGGCCTCGTCGTCCCCGTGGGCGTCGAGTGGCACCGCCGGCTCGAGCCCGGCGGTGTGGCCGCGCTGGGCGGCGGCGCTGGCGTCATCGCCCTGGACGGCGAGCGCGAGCTCGAGCTGCGCGAGGGCGACCGCGTCTCGGTCAAGCTCGTCGCAGGGCCGTTGACCATCGACGTCGAGCAGGTCATGCTCCAGGCAGCGCAGCTCGGCGTACTGCGCGGCCCAATCACATCCGCTGTCGTTGCCGAGGAGGCCCAGTGACCGTCACTGCCGAGTTGAGTCAGGAGTCGCTCCTACGCGGCTACCGCACGATGCGGACGATCCGCGACTTCGAGGAGCGGCTGCACATCGAGATCGCGAACGCCCAGATCCCGGGGTTCGTCCATCTCTACGCGGGGGAGGAGGCCGTTGCGGCGGGCGTGTGCTCGCACCTCAGCGACGAGGACTGGGTGTCCAGCACACACCGCGGCCACGGCCACGCTATCGCCAAGGGCTGCGACGTGAAGGGGATGATGGCCGAGATCTACGGCCGGGCCACCGGCCTCTGCAAGGGCAAGGGCGGGTCGATGCACATCGCCGACTTCCGCAGGGGGATGCTCGGGGCCAACGGCATCGTCGGCGGCGGCCCGCCGCTCATCTGCGGCGTCGGCCTGTCGGCGAAGGTGCGCCGCTCCGGCCAGGTCGGCGTCGCCTTCCTCGGCGACGGCGCCTCCAACCAGGGGACGTTCCTGGAGAGCCTCAACCTCAGCGCGATCTGGAAGCTGCCGGTCGTCTTCGTCGTCGAGAACAACGGTTACGGCGAGGCGACGGGGCAGTCGTACCACCAGGCGGTCGAGGACATCGCGAAACGTGCCGACGGCTTCGGGCTGCCGGGCGTCACCGTCGACGGCAACGACTACTTCGCCGTCGCCGAGGCGGCGGGCATAGCGATCGGCCGCGCGCGCGCCGGCCACGGGCCGACGCTGCTCGAGTGCAAGACGACGCGCTTCTTCGGGCATTTCGAGGGTGACACGCAGACGTATCGCGACCCGAATGAGGCCGCCGAGGCGCGTGCGAGCCGAGACTGCCTCGTCGCCTTCCGCGCCCGCGTCACCGACGCCGGCCTGCTCGCAGGCGCGGCGCTCGACGCCATCGACGTTGAGATCGCACAGCTCATCGACGAGTCGGTCGCCGAGGCGCTCGCCGCGCCCTGGCCGGACGTCAGCGAGCTCAGCACCGACGTTTACATCAAGTACTAGAGAGCGAGAGGACCGATCATGGCACGCAAGCTGAGCTTCCTGCTCGCGATCAACGAGGCGATGCACCAGGAGATGGCACGCGACGAGCGCGTGATCATCCTGGGCGAGGACATCGCGGGCGGCGCCGGCGGCTCCGCCGGCAACGACGAAGCGTGGGGTGGCGCGCTGGGCGCGACCCAGGGCCTCAAGACGAAATACCCCCACCGCGTCCTCGACACGCCGATCTCCGAGTCGGCCTTCATCGGCGCCGCGGTTGGCGCTGCGGCCTCCGGGCTGCGCCCGATCGCCGAGCTGATGTTCGTCGACTTCATGGGCGTCTGCTTCGACCAGATCTTCAACCAGGCGGCGAAGTTCCGCTACATGTTCGGCGGTAACGCGATCACCCCGGTCGTCATCCGGACGATGTACGGCGCCGGGCTGCGGGCAGCCTCGCAGCACTCCCAGACCCTGTACCCGCTGTTCACGCATATCCCGGGCCTGAAGGTCGTCGTGCCGTCGAGCCCGTACGACGCTAAGGGCCTGCTGATCACCGCCGTGCGCGACGACGACCCGGTCATCTTCTTCGAGCACAAGGCGATGTACGAGCTTGAGGGCGACGTGCCCGAGGAGTCGTACTCGATCCCGTTCGGCGAGGCAAACATCGTGCGCGAGGGTGGCGACGTCACGGTCGTCGCGATCGGCCGGATGGTGCAGCACGCGCTGCAGGCCGCCGAGACGCTCGCCGCCGAGGGGATCCAGATCGAGATCGTCGACCCGCGCACCACGTCGCCGCTCGACGAGGAGACGATCTACGAGAGCGTCGAGAGCACGGGGCGCCTCGTCGTCGTCGACGAGGCCCACCCGCGCTGCTCGTTCGCCTCCGACGTTGCAGCGCTCGTCGCGCAGAACGCGTTCGACGCGCTGCGGGCGCCGATCCGCATGGTGACGTCGCCGCACTCGCCGGTGCCGTTCTCGCCGGCGCTCGAGGATGTCTTCGTGCCGAGCCCGGAGCGCATCGCCGCTGCCGTTCGCGACGTGCTCGGCGCCAAGTCCGGAAGCCGCCGGTGAGCGCCGACGCCGGCGCCGGCGACGCGGCGGGCTCCGCGGCGGGCTCCGCTGCGGGCTCCGCTGCGGGCCTGAGCAAGCTCGTCATGCCGAAGTGGGGCCTCTCGATGTCGGAGGGGCGCTTCATCGCCTGGCTCGTCGAGGAGGGCGCCGTTGTGGCGCTCGGGGACGGGCTCGCCGAGGTCGAGACCGACAAGATCGACGGCATCGTCGAGGCGACCTCTGCCGGGACGCTGCTGCGCCGTCTCGCGCAGCCCGGTGAGACGATCCCGGTGGGCGCGCCGATCGCGGTGATCGGCCCGGCCGCTGCGGCCGTCGCCGACCCTGCCGCCGTTGACGCGTACGCCGCCGAGCTCCAGGCGAGCTTCGTCCCCGCCGACGAGGCCGACAGCGGCCCGCGCACCGAGGCCCTCACCGTCGACGGCCGTCGCATCCGTTACCTCCGCCTGGGCGGCGCCGAGGGCGGCGAGGCCGGGGCCGTCACGGGCGACGGGGCCGAGGCCCCTGCGGGTGACGGCGACACCGTCGTGCTGCTCCATGGCTTCGGCGGCGACCTGGGCAACTGGCTGTTCAACCAGGAGCCGCTGGCGGGGGGCGGGCGCACGGTGATCGCGCTCGACCTGCCGGGGCACGGCGAGTCGTCGAAGGATGTCGGTGCCGGCGACCTCGAAGCGCTCGCCGGCACCGTCGGCGCGTTTCTCGACGGGCTCGGCGTGGCGCGTGCGCACCTGGTCGGGCACTCGCTCGGCGGCGCGGTCGCGGCGCGGCTGGCGGCCTCCCGGCCGGGCCTCGTGACGTCGCTCGCCCTGATCGCGCCGGTTGGCTTCGGCGAGGAGATCGACGGCGACTACATCGACGGCTTCGTCGCTGCCGAGAGCCGGCGCGATCTGAAGCCACTGCTGGAGCGGCTGTTCGCCGACCCCGAGCTCGTCACCCGTCGTCTGGTTGACGACGTGCTCCGGATGAAGCGGATCGACGGTGTCACCGAGGCGCTCGCCGTGATCGCTGCCGCCGTGTTCCCCGCCGGCCGCCAGGCCGGACATGTCGCAGCGGCGCTCGCGGGCACCGGCATCCCCGTGCTCGTCGTGTGGGGCACCGCCGACCGGATCGTCCCGGTCGGGCAGGCGCAGTCGGCGCCGGCCGGCGCCCGGATCGAGCTGCTGGAGGGGGCGGGCCACTCCCCCCACATGGAACGCGCCGGCGAGGTCAACCGGCTGCTCGGCGAGTTCCTCACCGCCGGCCGCTAGGGCGGCCCGCAGGGCGCGGTCTGTCGGCACGCCACCCCGACCGCAGGAGGGAGGCGTGCCTGGCAGACCAGACCGGGAGCGGGTGCGAGTGCCGGCGGCGCGACCGCAGTGCGCCTCACCGTCTCGACTTTCGGGCAGTTCGTGCTCCGTGCCCGCATTGAATCCCGGGTACGTGGGAACGGCGTCGGCGTTCCGTGAGAGAATCATGTGAGAGCGTTACCCCCCCGAACTAGGAAGAGGTCGGCACCGTGACGCGCGGCCATGTGCTCGCCATCGACGACGAAGTGGACGTGCTCGCGCTCGTGGCGGAGCTGCTGGGCCGCGCCGGGTTCATGGTGACGCCCGCGCTCGGCGGCGAGGCGGGGCTGGCCGTGCTGCAATCAGGGCTCGAGGTCGACCTCGTCGTTCTCGACATCGCGATGCCCGGCATCGACGGTTGGGGCGTGCTCGAGCGGATCCGCGCCGCCAGCGAGGTGCCGGTGCTGGTGCTCACGGGGCGTAGCTCGGAGCTCGAGAAGGTGCGGGGCCTGCGCTCGGGTGCCGACGACTACGTTACGAAGCCGTTCGGCCGCCAGGAGCTGCTTGCCCGCGTCGAGGCGTTGCTCCGACGCTCCAGTGGCCGGGCGGGCGTCGACGAGGCCTACGACGACGGCCTCCTACGGATCGACTTTCTCCAACGCCGTGTCGAGGCCGCCGGGTATCCGATGCGCCTGACACCCCTGGAGTTCCGGCTGCTCTCGACGCTCGTCCGTCATGCCGGGCAGGTACTCGGCTACGACCAGTTGCTCGAGATCGTGTGGCGCCGCGCCTATGGGATCTCAGCGGAGGAGATTCGCACGTACGTGAGCTACCTTCGCCGCAAGCTCCGCGCGGCAGGCGTCGAGCACGAGCCGATCGAGACGGTCCGCGGGTTCGGCTACCGCTACCGGCCTCCGGGCGACTGAAGCTGCGCCCGAGCCTCGTCGGCCGCCGGCAGGTCGACCCGGAACGTCGTTCCCTCGCCCGCCGCGCTGCGCAACGTGATTACGCCGCCGTGTGCCTGCACGAGTGACTTCACGATGTAGAGGCCGAGCCCGGTGCCGGGAATCCGCCGCTCGACGGCGTCCGAGGCGCGGAAGAAGCGCTCGAAGAGGGCCGACTGCTCGGCGTCGGGGATGCCGATCCCCGAGTCAGCCACCTCCAGCACGGCGCGATCGCCGTCCGCGAGCACGCGCATTTCAACCGTGCCGTCCTTCGGCGTGAACTTGATCGCGTTCGACAGGAGGTTGTCGATCACCTGGGCGAGCCGGAGCGAGTCGGCATGGACGAGCGGCGCCGGCTCGACGACGAGTCGCAGCTCGACACCCTTGGAGGCGGCGACCGGGCGCAGTGCGTCGACCGACTCCTGGGCGATCCCTGCGAGTTCGACATCTTCGGGGTCGAGCGCGAAGCGGCCTGCCTGCAGCGACGCGGCGACCAGGAGATCCTCGACCTGGCGGAGCAGGCGGTCGGCTGCGCGCTGGATGAAGCCGACGTACCGTCGCTGCTCGACGTTCAGCTCGCCCGCGTCGCCGTCGGAGAGCAGCTCCAGGAAGCCGGTGGCCGAGACGAGCGGCGTCCGCAGGTCGTGCGAGATCATGCCGATGAACTCGTCCTTCATGCGATCGGCCGCGACGAGCTCCTCGTTCTGGTCGGCGAGCAGCCGGTGCGCCTCCTCGACCTCCTCGCGGGCGAGCTGCTCGGCGGCACGGAGTCGCTCGACGCCACGAACGAGGCCGACGATCCTCACGAGCGTGAGCCCGGAGAGCGCCGTAGCCGCCGCGCCGATCAGGTAGAGCGTCTGCTCGTCGCGTGAGGTGCCGGTCTCGACGATCAGCACGACCGGTGCCGTGACCAGCGCCAGCGCGAGCAGGCCGAGCCGCGACACCGACAGCCGCGGCATCACCACCGAGCGGGCGGTGCTCACGGCGCGCATCGACGGCGTCAGTGCGGTGACCGCGAACAGCAGGTACGAGAGCAGCCACAGTGCGTCGCTCCACTGCCCGGAGACGTAGGCGTTGATGTCGGAGAGGTAGATCTCGTCGGCAGCGATCAGCAGCAGGACGGCAGCGATGAGCAGGACGTATGCCGACGATCGCCACCCGGGAGCCGTGAAGAAGCGTGCCAGCACGCCCAGGAGCAGGATGTCCATTGCCGGGTACGCCATCAGCACGACGCGGGCGTAGACGGTCTCGTCGGTCCGATGGACGTACGGCTGGATCAAAAAGACCCACTGCACGAGGGCGAATGCGCCGGTCATCAGCGCCGCGTCGATGTAGACGAACCGCCCCTCGGCCGAGGTCAGCCGGCGCACCAGCAGGTAGATGCTGGCGCCCAGGAATGGGTACCCGGCGAGGTAGACGATGTCGGCAAGCGAGGGGAACGGGGCGTCATGGCCCGTGACGTTGGGATAGAAGTTGAGCACGCCGTCGCCGATCGAGAACGCGGCCTGGGCGGCCGCGAGCAGGAACCAGGGCCGGCGGGCGCTCCCGTCGAGGTTGCGAACTGCCCCGGCGGCGATGGCCAGGGCACCAATGGCGCCGAACGCGACGTAGAGGGCGTCTTGCGGCAGCGTCGGCAGGAAGAAGTAGACCGTGATGGCGGCGATCCCGAGGGCGAGGACTGCCAGTGCAGGTATCGCCGTCGTCAGCCGTCGGAGGGACGCCCGTAGCTGCTGCAGGCGGAGCCGGGTCGCGGCCTGGGTGGCGATCGTCTCGGTCATCGGCGCAGCGACTTCGGTCTCAACGGGCCGTACGTCCCTTCGGTCTGTGTGAATGCCGTGGGAGTCAAGCGGCAAGGGTTGCGCTCGGGTAGGCGAACAGCACTAATGTGCGGAGTTGCGACCGATTCCGGTGCAGTCACCTTCGCGCCCGGCGCATCGACCCCTTCCGGGCCCGTCATCCGCCCTCTCCAGGCAGGGCCCGGAACTGGAGGCCCCGCTTCGGCGGGGCCTCCTTGCTTTCACGCCCCCTGCAGGCCGACGCCGATCACGGCACACGAGTCAGCTCGAGCGCACCGAAGCCGACGAAGACGAGACCGAGGATGAATAGCGTCGGGCCCAGGACGAGCCTGGCGGTGCCCGTCAGCAGCCGACCGAGCAGCGTGTTCGCCCCGCCGTAGAAGCGCTCGAGCATCAGGTCGCGGACGAGCCGGCGCCCGTGGGGCACCCACGAGCGAGAGCCGTCGAGCGTGAGCGCCAGGCCTTCGAACACGAGCACGAGCCCGGCGACGAGCCGCACGAGCCGTGAGCCCAGGCCGCCGCCGAAGAGCGAGTCGACGTTGGCAAGGACAAGGCAGACGCCGGCCACGACGAGGCCGAAGGTAAGGAGGCGGGCAGTGAGGCGCTGGCGGCGGTTCATCCGGGCATTCTCGCCTGTGAGGGCGGACGTGGCGGGTAGAGTGCCGCTCGTGGCCGAGGTCGTGCAGCTGTTCGCGACGTGTCTCGGCGACCTCGTCTTCCCGGATGCGGTCGCCGACGCGGAGGCTCTGCTGCGTGAAACCGGCTTCCGCGTCGAGCTCCCGGCGCGCCAGGTGTGCTGCGGTCAGCCGGCGTACAACGCGGGGCACCATGCCGCCGCGCGCCGTGTTGCCCGCACGTTCACGAGGGCATTCTCGCGCTCGGCGCCGGTGATCCTGCCGTCGGGCTCGTGCACGACGATGGTCACGCACTACCTCCCGGCGCTGCTCGGGGTCGAGCCGTACGAGGTGTGGGAGCTGTCGGCCTTCCTCGACCGCGCCGGCATCGAGCTGCCGCGCCGCAACGAGGGCCGCACGGTCGCCTACCACGACTCCTGTCACATGCTGCGCGAGCTGAAGGTCGCCGAGCAGCCGCGCCGCCTGCTCGAGCAGACCGGAGCCACGCTCGTGCCGCTGCCACGCGCCGATCTCTGCTGCGGCTTCGGCGGGACGTTCTCGGTGCGCCAGCCGGAGATCTCGCTCTCGATGGCCGACGACAAGCTGGGCGGCGCGCGTGGAACCGGCGCCGAGGCGCTCGTCACCGCCGACCCGGGCTGCCTGATGCACCTCGACGGGCGCGTACGGAAAGTGGGCGGCATCCCCGTCGTCCACCTCGCAACCGCGCTGGCGCGGGGAATCGGCGGTGGCGGCGCGTGAGCAGCAAACTCTCCCAGGAGTCCGGTACTTTCCGTGTGATCGCGCGGGGGAAGCTCGGCGACGCGCGCATCCAGGGCGCGCTCGACCTCTCGGTCAACCGGCTTCGCGACCTCCGCCTCGACGCCTGGTCGGGCCTGGAGGACGTGGAGGAGTTGCGCGAGCGCGCGCACGAGCTGCGGATGCGCGTCGTCGACGACCTCGAGGGCTATCTCGGCCAGTTCCAGCGCTCGGTGGAGGGGCTCGGCGGGCACGTGCACCGGGCGCGGACGCCCGAGGAGGCGTCGGCGCTGATCGTCGCCATCTGCGAGCGCCGCGGCGCGAAGCTCGTCGCCAAGTCGAAGTCGATGGCGACCGAGGAGATCGGGCTGAACGGCGCCCTCGAGGCTGCCGGCATCCGCCCGGTCGAGACCGACCTCGGCGAGTGGGTCTGCCAGCTCGCCGGGCAACGCCCCTCGCACCTGCTCGCGCCGATCGTGCACATGGATCGCGGCGAGGTCTCGGACATCCTCTCGGCCGAGGCCGGCCGGCTGATCGGGGACGACCCCGCGACGATGGTCGCCTGGGCGCGATCGCGCCTGCGCGCGACCTTCCTCGATGCGGGCATCGGCATCACCGGTGCGAACTTCCTCGTGGCCGAGACGGGCACCGTGGTCGTGCTCGAGAACGAGG
>JANXXF010000479.1 GCA_025350775.1 Actinomycetes bacterium | reverse complement strand
GCGGCCTGCCCGAGCTGCTGCGCTACGAGGACCGCAACTCGATGGCGCACTCGCTGGAGGCGCGCGTCCCCTTCCTCGACTACCGCCTCGTCGAGCTGCTCTTCTCGCTCGACGGTGGCCAGCTGATCGACGGCGGCATGACCAAGGTCGTGCTGCGCCGCGCCGTCGGCGACCTCCTCCCGCCCATCGTCCGCGACCGCGTCGACAAGCTCGGCTTCGTCACGCCGGAGGCGCGGTTCCTGCGTGGGCGGCTGGGCGAGTTGGCAGGTGAGGCGTTCCGGTCGCCGGAGCTGGCGGCGCGCGGGTTCGTCGACCCCGCCGTTGGGTTAGCCCGGCTGGAAGCGCACCGCCGCGGCGAGCGCACCGCCGGCTTCGAGCTGTTCCGCGCCCTCTGCGTCGAGCTGTGGGCGCGAACCTTCCTGGACGGCTGACCGATGCGGCTGCTCATCCTCACTCCCGGCGAGCTGACGGTCGATCCGCGGGCCAGGCGGGCGGCTGCCGCAGCCGTTCGCCGGGGCCTGCAGGTGGACGGTGCCTGTCCGCTGCAGCCGGGGCGCACGCCCGTGCCGCTGGAGGGCGTGCGCGTGGAGCGGGCCGGCGGCGCATCGGTGGACAGCGGCCTGCGCCGCGTCGGGCTCACCGCGCCGGGCGACGGGCGCCGCGAGGGGCCGCTCCTGCGCGAGGCTCGGGGGCTGTACCGGCTCGCCCGCCTCGCCGCCACGACGGTTGCGCTCGTACGCGCGGCCAGGCGCCTCGACCGGCCCGACGCCGTACACGCCAACGACCTCGACACCCTGCCCGCGGCGGCGCTGATCGCCCGGCGCGCCCGCGCGCGGCTGATCTACGACGCCCACGAGCTGTACGCCTCGTTCGAGGCCGACCCGCCGCGGCTCTACCGGGCCGCGATGCTCGCGCTGGAGCGCGTGCTCGCCCGCCGGGCCGACTCCGTCGTGACGGTGAGCGACCCGATCGCCGGCGAGCTGGTGCGCACGCTGGGGCTGGCGCGGCGACCGACGCCGGTGCTGAACTGCCCGCTGCGCAGCGCAGCCCCCGACGTGGCACCGGAGCCGGCGGCCGCGCCCGGGCCAGCCCCGGCCGGGCGCGCCCTCCTCGCCATCTACCAGGGCTCGCTCGGGCACGGCCGCTACCTGTCCGACCTGCTCGACGCGCTCGCCGTCGCGCCCGGAGTCGAGCTGACGCTGCTCGTACCCGGCATCGACCGCGACGGTGCGCTCGCGGAAGCGGCGGCGCGTGGCCTGGTCGGTCGGCTGCATGTGCCCGAGGCGGTGGCCCCCGACGCGCTCGTCGCGGCGCTCGCCGCCCACGACATCGGCCTCGTCATCGACCGGCCCGGCACCCGCAACGTCGCGCTCGCGCTCCCCAACAAGCTGTTCGACTACCTCATGGCCGGCCTCGCGGTCGCCGTGCCCGACCTGCCGGGGATGGCGCCGCTGGTGCGCGAGGAGGCGGTTGGTGTCACGTACGTGGCGGGGAGCGCCGCCGGCCTCGGCGAGGCGCTGGCGGCGCTGGCGGCCGATCCCACCGAGCTCGCGGCGATGCGGCGGCGGGCGCGCGAGGCGGCCGTCAGCCGCTACTGCTGGGAGGCTCAGGAGGAGGCGCTCGTCCACGCCTGGGGCGTTGCACCGTGACGGGCCCCGCGCCGCGCCCCCGCGTCCTCTTCCTGGCCACCGAGTTCCCCACGGCGGCCTCCCCGGTGGTCGGGACGTTCGTGCGCGAGCACGCCCGCGCAGCCGCGCTGCATGCCGACGTCGTCGTGCTCCACCTGGAGCGCGCCCCGGGCCGCGGTGGCCTCTTCGAGATCGAGGAGGAGCGGGCCGGCGGGCTGGCGGGTGGCGCCCCCGGCGGCAGCCCCGGCGACGTGCGCGTCGTCCACGTCCGCTACCGCCGCTTCGGGCCGCCGCTCAGCTACCTCGCGTTCGCGGTCGGTGCTGTCGTCGCGGCCCGGCAACTCGCCCGCTCCGGCTTCCGGCCCGACGCCCTGCACGCCAACTCGTTCCTGTCGGCGCTCGTGGGGCTGCTGCTGCGGCGGATCTACCGCGTGCCGCTCGTCTACACCGAGCACTGGAGCGTCTTCCTGCCCGAGGATCCCGCCACCCTGAGCGGACCGATGCGCACCGTCGCGCGGCTCGCGCTGGAGCGCGCCGACACGGTGCTGCCCGTGAGCAGCGCCATGGAGCGGGCGCTGCGAGAGCTGGCCCCGGGGGCGCGCCTCCGCGTCGTCCCCAACGCCGTCGACCCCGCGCTCTTCCATCCCGCGCCGCCGTGCTCCGCGCCGCCGCGCCCCGCCGGCGGCCCTGCCGGCGACCCCGCGCGGCTGCTCTACGTCGGCCTGCTCTACGACGCGAAGGGGCTCGACGTGCTGCTGCCCGCGGTCGCCGCGCTACTGCGCGACGGGCGGCGCGTGACGCTCGACATCGTCGGCGACGGCGTCCTGCGCGCGGAGACCGAGGAGCTGGCGGCGCGGCTCGGGCTGGCCGAACGAGCCGTCACCTTCCACGGTATCCGGCCGAAGGCCGAGGTGGGCGAGCGGATGCGTGGCGCCGATCTGCTCGTGCTGTCGAGCCGCTTCGAGAACAACCCGTGCGTGCTGCTGGAGGCGCTCTGCTGCGGCCTGCCGGTGGTGGCGACGCGGGTGGGCGGCGTGCCGGAGATCGTGGACGCGGCAGCGGGCGAGATCGCGGAGCCCGGCGACGTGGAGGCGTTCGCCGCGGCGCTCGGCCGCGCCCTCGACCGGCTGCCGTGCTTCGACCGGGAACAGATCGCGCGCACTGCCGCGGGGCGCTACGGCCACGATGCCGTCGGGGCGGCCCTGGCGGAGGTCTACGCGGGGCGCGCCGGGCGCAGCTGACGGGCGAGCCGGCGGGCCGCCCGCACGGCGCCCTCGCCCGCAACGGCGCGGACGAGCCACGACCAGGCCAGCGTGTCGCCGGGTCGCCGCGCCACCGCTCGCAACAGGTCGCCGCGGCCCCGCCCGGGCAGCCCGCTCGCGCAGCGCAGGATGCCCTGGGTGCGGTGGAGCAGGCCGAGGTGCGGTGCGAGCACGGCGGGCCGGTCGCGGCGGGCGATGGCGAGCGCCGTCAGCGCACCCGCGTTCATGCGCGCCGGGCTGGCGCTCATCTGCGCGCCGTGGACGCGGTAGAGGACGAGCGGCTCGGCGACGAGCGCGAACTCGGTCTCGGGAGCGAGCCGCAGCCACAGCTCGTAGTCGGGCGAGCCCCACAGCTCCGGCGTCTCGTCGAACGGGCCGAGCCGGTCGAGCAGCGCGCGCCGCACGCACGCCGACGACGAGCAGACGAAGTTGCCGAGCAGCAGCCGCTCCAGCGTCGACGCCCGGGGTCGGGCGACCGGCGGCGGCAGCGGCTCCTGCCGCGCCCCGCCGTCGAGCAGCAGCTCGAACCCGGTGTGGACGACCCCGACCTCGGGCCGCTTGCGCAACACCGCCACCTGGCGCTCCAGCTTCAGCGGCAGCCACAGGTCGTCGGCATCGAGCAGGGCGACCGCCTCGCCGCGGGCGACCGCGATGCCGCGATTGCGGACGGCGCCGAGCACGCCGCGGTGCGGCTCCCGGAGGACGCGGATGCGCGGGTCGCCGAAGCCCTCGGCCACGGCGGCAGTGCCGTCGGTCGAGCCGTCGTCGATCACGATCAGCTCCCAGTCGCCGTGGGTCTGCGCGAGCAGCGAGCGGATCGACTCGGCGATCGTCGCCTCCGCCTGGAAGGCGGCCATGATGACGGAGACGATCACGGCGCGGCAGACGGCGCAGAGGCCAGCGGCGACACGGGCGGCACGGGAGTCGGCGGCGCGAGCGGCGCGAGCGCGGCGACGGCAGTCGCCCACAGCTCGCCCCAGACGACGATTAGCTCGACCGGCTCGAAGCCGACGGCGCGCAGCTCGGCCTCCAGCTCGGCGGGCTCGTACTCGATGAAGTGGGTGGCGTCGCTGAAGTGCGGCAGCCCGAGCTCGCGGCGCAGCGGCACCAGCCACTCGCGGCGCAGCATCGGCACGCGCACGAGCAGGCGGGCGGGTCGGGCGGCGTCGACGATGCCGCGCAGGAACTCGACGCGGTGCTCGATGTGCTCGAGCACGTTGGAGAGCACGACGACATCGAAGCGGTCGGAGGGGAGCGTGTCGCGCGCGTCGCCCTCGACGAGCTCCAGCCGCGGATGCTGGAAGCGCGAGCGGGCGAAGGCGATCGAGGCACCGTTGATGTCGACGCCGCGCACGGTCGCCCCGGTGCGCTCGGCGATGTCGTGCGCGAGGGCGCCGATGCCGCAGCCGACGTCGAGCACGCGCTCCTGCGGCCCGATCCGCTCGACGAAGAAGTCGTGGTAGCCGGTGAGCCGGTGCTTGGCGTGGACGCCCTCGTCGTAGCGGATGGCCGTGGTGTCGATGCGTCCGTAGACGTCCTGTTCCAGGTCGAGCAGCAGGCGCAGCGCGGCCCCCGGAGGCTCGCGGCGGGCGACGCGGTCGAGCCACCCCCGCAGCAGCGTCCGCAGCACGCGGTCGGGCAGGAGTGCCGTGACGGCCTCGATCCCGCGCCACACGAGCGAGCGCGGGCTCACGCGACCAGCTCCGCGAAGACCTGCCGGTGCCGCTCCACCCAGGGCACCAGGTCGAAGCGCGCCACCGCCCGGTCGCGCGCTGCCGCCGAGTGGTCGGCCAGCCTTCCGGCCACCGCCAGCACGGCGGCGGCCAGCGCCTCGGGCTCCGGCGGCACGATCTCCTCCCAGGTCGACCGCGACGGCACGCTGCTGCCCGCCTCGTCCCCCACCAGCTCGGGCACGCCGCCGCTGGCCGAGTGCACGACCGGCAGCCCGCAGGCGAGCGCCTCGACCACGAGGTTCGGGCAGGCGTCGTTCTCCTGCGGGTGCAGCAGCAGCGAGGCGGAGGCCAGCAGCGCGGGCGCCTCGTCCTGGCGGTAGGAGCCGCTGAAGGTGATGCGGTCGGCGATGCCGAGCTCGGCGGCGAGGCGGCGGGCTGCCGCCGGCGCACAGTCGGCACCCGGCGCGGTGGCCCAGGCGAGCGTGCCGGTCACGACGAGCCGCGCGTCGGCCTCCCGCGCGACCAGCGCGAGCGTGCGCAGCGCCGCCTCGACGCGGTAGGCGTGGTGCTGGTTGCCGCCGAGCAGCAGGGTGAGCGGCCGGGCGGAGGCGCCGCTGCCGGGGGAGGCGGCGGCGGCCCGGGCGGCGGGGGTGAAGCGCGTCGTGTCCACGGCGTTGTGGAGGATCTCCCACGCGCCGGTCGGCGGGCCCAGGTAAAGGTCGGCGCCGAGCTTGCAGAAGGCCGACTGGTAGAAGACGTGGTCGGCCGCGTGCAGCAGCCGCCCCATCGGCGCGTTGACGCGCTCGCTGCCGGGGCCGTGCCAGGCG
>JANXXF010000459.1 GCA_025350775.1 Actinomycetes bacterium | reverse complement strand
ACGGCCTGCTGCGGCCCTGGCGCGAGCGCTGGCAGCCGGCCCCTCCGGTCGGCATCCCCGCGCATGTCACGCTCGCCTACCCGTTCCTCCCTGCCGACGAGCTCGGCACCGCTGCGCTGTCTGGGCTCAGCACGATCTTCGGCGCGCAGCCGCCGTTCTCGGTCAGCCTGGACGGGATCGGGCGCTGGCCCGGCATCCTCTACCTCACGGTCGACCCGCCCGAGCAGCTCGTCGCGCTCGCCGCGCAGGTGCACGCGGCCTTCCCGGCCTCGCGCAGCGAGTGGGGCGGGCCGGCACGCCCGATCGTCCCGCACGTCACGGCGCTGCGCAGCGACGACGATGGCGCGCTCGACGAGGCGGCGTCGGCGCTCGCGGCGCGGCTGCCGCTCGACTGCCGCCTCGCGGAGGCGTGGCTGGTGCAGGCCACGGGCGACACGCGGGCCTGGCTCGTCGGCGAGGGCACGGGCGAGCGCTGGACGCTGCGCATGCGCTTCGGGCTCGGCCTGAGCCGCTACTAGCGCTCATTCTCAGCAGGCTTCCAGCGGCGCGGGTCCTATACTCCGGCTGCCGTGCCCGCCCGCGTCCCGACCACCACTTCCACCGTCCGCCGCTGCCCGACCGCCTTCGCCGGCAGCGAGCAGGTGACGGCGTGGCCGCGCCCGCGCGGCTTCTCGCGGCCCGAGCGCCTCGACGCGCCGCTCGACACGCTGCCCGGGGTGGGCGCCCAGTTGCGGCGGCGGCTCGCGAAGCTCGGCCTGGAGACAGTGCGGGACGCACTCGAGTGCCGTCCCCGCCGCTACGAGCTCGCCGCCCCCGAGCGCCGCATCTGCGACCTCTTTGGCGACGAGGAGGCCGTCATCGCGGGCGAGGTGCGGTCGGCCTCGGCCCGCCGCCGCGGCCGCCTGCTGATCCTCACCGCCCAGGTCTCGGACGGCACCGGGCTGATCGCCGCCACCTGGTTCAACCAGCCGTGGCTGGCCGAGCGTCTGCGGCCGGGCGCGCGCGTGCGCCTGCGCGGGCGCGTCAACCGCCACGGCTTCGCGGTCGAGGCCTACGACATCGGCGATGACGTCTCCTCGACGGCCGACTTCGCCCCGGTGTACCCGGCCAGCGAGGAGACGCCCGCCAGGACGGTGCGCCGGGTCGTCGAGGCCGGGCTCGCCCACGCCGGCGACGCGCCCGACCCGCTGCCGGCCGCGCTGCGCGCCGCCGAGGGCCTCCCGCGCCGCGCCGACGCCCTCGTCGCCGTGCACCGGCCCCGCTCGCTGGCGGAGGCGGAGGCAGGGCGGCGTCGGCTCGCGTTCGAGGAGCTGCTGGTGCTGCAGGTCGGACTGGCGCGCCGCCGCCGCGAGCGCGCCGTCGAGAGCGCGTTCCCGCTGGGCGACCCGGGCGAGCTGATCGCCCGCTACCGCAGCGCGCTGCCGTTCTCGCTGACGCCGTCGCAGGAGAGCGCCGTCGCCGAGCTCGACAGCGACCTGGCCCGGCCGACCCCGATGCAGCGGCTGCTGCAGGGTGACGTCGGCTCTGGCAAGACCGTCGTCGCGCTGTACGCGCTGCTGCGCGCCGTCGACGCGGGCCATCAGGGCGCCCTGATGGCGCCCACCGAGACCCTGGCCGAGCAGCACTTCCTCACGCTCGAGCAACACTGCCGCGACCTGGGCGTGCCCGCCGTGCTGCTCACCTCCGGCCTGGCCGCCCGCGACCACGCCGCCGCGCGCGACCGGATCGCGTCGGGCGAGGCGCGCATCGCCGTCGGCACGCACGCGCTCATCCAGCGTGACGTCGCCTTCCAGAGCCTCGCCGTCGCCGTCATCGACGAGCAGCACCGCTTCGGCGTCGAGCAGCGCAAGGCGCTCGCCGCGGGCCGCTCGCCCCACGTCCTGTACATGACCGCGACCCCGATCCCACGCACCCTGGCGCTGACCGTCTACGGCGACCTGGCGGTGAGCGAGATCGCCAAGCCGCCGGCCGAGCGCAAGCCGGTCGTCACCGCCTGGGTCACGGCCGACCGCTCGTCGGAGGCGTACCAGCGGCTGCGCCGCCACCTGGAGGACGGGCGTCAGGCCTACGTCGTGTGCCCGCTTATCGAGACGAGCGAGACGAGCCTCGCCCGGGCCGCCGAGGTCGAGGCCGAGCGGCTGCGCGCCGACGAGCTGCGCGGGCTCCAGGTCGGCTGCTTGCACGGGCGCCTGCGGCCCGCCGAGCGCCGCGAGCTGATGGCCCGCTTCAAGGCGCGCGAGGTCGACGTGCTCGTCGCCACCACCGTGATCGAGGTCGGGGTCGACGTCCCGAATGCGACGATCATGATCGTGCAGGAGGCCGACCGCTTCGGGCTCGCCCAGCTCCACCAGCTGCGCGGCCGCGTCGGTCGCGGCGCCGAGCAGTCGTACTGCCTGCTCGTCTCGCGGCCGCTCGACGCCCTCACCGACACGGCCGTCGCCCGGCTCGAGGCGCTCGTGCGTACCACCGACGGCTTCGAGCTGGCTGAGGTCGACCTCGAGCTGCGCGGGGGCGGCCAGCTGCTCGGCACCCGCCAGTCCGGCGCCACCGACCTCCGCTTCTCGAAGCTCCGCGACGACCGGGCGCTGCTCGAACGTGCCCGCGCCCTCGCCGACGCCCTCGCCGACGGCCTCGTCGACGGCGACCCCGCGAGCCCGCTGGCCGCCGCCGTCGACCGCGCCTTCGCCGGCCACGAGGATCCGGGGGCGTGACGTGAGGATCATCGCCGGCAGCCGCCGCGGCCATGCGATCGCCGCGCCGAAGGGGCTCACGACGCGCCCCACGGGCGATCGCGTGCGTGAGGCCGCCTTCAACCTGATCGGCCCCGTCGACGGGGCGACGGTGATCGACCTCTTCGCCGGCTCCGGCGCCCTGGGCCTGGAGGCGCTCTCGCGCGGAGCCAACCGCTGCGTGTTCGTGGAGCAGGACGAGGCGGCCTGCCGCACGATCCTGGCGAATCTGGAGAAGCTCCGGCTGACCGGCGCCGTCGTCCTGCGCCAGGACGCTCGCCAGGCGCTGATCGACGAGGCGAGGGCCGGCAGGCGCTACGATCTCGTGCTGATCGACCCGCCGTACGAGACCTACCCCGTGCACGAAGCCCTGCTCGAGACCCAGCTGCCCGCGCTCCTCGCCGAGGACGGCCTCGCCGTGGTCGAGACCGCCGGGCGCGTCCACCCCCGGCTGACGCGCCTGCACGAGCGCACGAGCCGCCGCTACGGCGCCGCTCGCCTCACCCTCTTCGAGCACCCGGCTGACGGGGGCCAGGCGTGAGCGTCCGCATGCCCGTCACTGCGATCTGCCCGGGCAGCTACGACCCGGTCACCAACGGCCACCTCGACATCATCACGCGTGCCGCGTCGAGCTTCGACCGAGTCGTCGTCGGCGTCGTGCGCGACCCGGCCCACAAGAAGATGATGTTCACGGTCGAGGAGCGGGTCGAGTTCATCAGCACGGCGCTCGCACAGCTCGACAACATCGAGGTCGACGTCTTCACCGAGCTCGTCGTCGACTTCGCCCGCCGCTGGGGCGCCCGCACGATGGTGAAGGGCCTCCGCGTGATCGCCGACTTCGAGTGGGAGTTCCAGATGAACCACCTCAACCGGCTGCTCGCCCCCGAGGTCGAGACGATGTACCTGATGTCGAGCTCGCAGTACTCGTTCGTGTCGTCGAGCGGCGTCAAGGAGATCGCTGCCTACGGTGGCGAAATCGACCAGCTCGTCCCCCCGCAGGTGGCCGCGCGCATCAAGCAGATCTTCCCGGTCGCCCGCGGTGGCGCGCCCGTCAGCCCCCAGGAGTAGACTGTTCAGCCAATGGACGTCCTCGTTCTCATCGACAAGCTCGACGACCTCGTGCACAACGCGAAGGCCGTGCCGCTGACCGACCAGGTCCGCATCGACCGCGAGGAGATCTACGACATCCTCGATCAGATGCGCGCAACGATTCCGGAGGAGATCAAGCAGGCGCGCTGGATCGTCAAGGAGCGCCAGGAGATGCTGGCCGAGGCAAAGCGCGAGTGCGACCGCATCATCGGCGAGGCGCGCGACCAGGCCCAGCGCGAGGCGTCGCAGACCGAGATCGTCAAGCTTGCCGAGCGGCAGGCCGCCGACATCGTCGAGGACGCCCGCCGTCAGGCGCGCGAGACGCGCCTCGAGATGGAGGACTGGGCGGACGGCATCCTGTCGACGCTCGAGGTCAACCTCGACAAGTTCCTGAACGCGGTCAAGCGCGGTCGCGAGCGGCTCCACGAGCGCTCGCAGGAGTCGGTCATCGCCGGCGGCATGCCGGTCGGCGACCAGGACGACTACTAGGCCTGCCGGGTCGCCTGCCGCACCGTGACCGCCCGCCGCTCCCGCGTCTGGGCGGCTCTGATCACCGTCTACGTCGTCTGGGGCTCGACGTACCTCGCCATCCGCATCTCCCTGCGCACGGTGCCGCCGTTCCTGCTGGGAGCTTCGCGCTTCGCCGTCGCAGGCGCGATCGTCGGCGCGATCGGCCTGGCGCTGACCCGCCGTGCCGGCGAGCGCGTCGCCTGGCGTGAGACCTGGCGCGGTGCCGTGCTGCCCGGCTTCCTCTTCTTCGCCATGGGCAACGGCTCGATCGCGTGGGCCCAGCAGCGGCTCGACAGCGGCGTCACGTCGCTCGTGGTGTGCGCCCTGCCGCTCTGGCTGGCGCTGTTCGACCGCCTGCTCTACGGCCGCCGGCTGACCCGCGTCACCGGCTTCGGCATCGTGCTCGGGTTCGCAGGCGCGGCGGTGCTGGCGGGGCCGGTCGGGGGTGGCCGCGTCGATGCGCTGGGCGTGCTCGGTGTGAGCGCCGGCTCGCTGTGCTGGGCGATCGGGTCGCTCCGCTCGCGCCAGGCAGCGGTGGCGGCGGGCACGAGCCCGTTGCTCGCCAGTGGCGTGCAGATGATCTGGGGCGCGCTGTTCCTCTGCGGCTTCGCCGCCGCCGACGGCGAGCCGTGGCAGGCCGGGGCGCCGTCGTGGGACGCGGTCGGTGGCATCGCCTACCTCGTCGTCGTCGGCACCCTCGTCGGCTTCATGCTGTACGTGTGGCTGCTGCGGAGCGCGCCGACGCCGCTCGTCTCGACGTACGCGTTCGCGAACCCCGTCGTCGCCGTCCTGCTCGGCGCGGTGATCGAGCACGAGCCGCTCGGCCTGCGCACGCTCGCTGCCGGCGGGCTGATGCTCACCGCGGTCGCCCTCATCGTCCTGGCCCAGGCTCGGGAGTCCCGCACCGCTGCTACCCTCGCAACGTGACCGACCTCGACCTGCGCTCGCTCCGGCTCCTCCCCGGCGACGAGAAGGTCGTCGACAAGGAGATCGCGCTGCTCGGCTTCGAGCTGGGCGGCCAGGCCTACGTGCCCACTCCCGATCGCGTCACCGTCGCGCTGAAGGTTGCGCAGACCGTGTCGGGCGCGGTGCTCCACCTCCGCTTCGCCGCCCATCTCACGGGGCCGTGCGTGCGCTGTCTCGCTCCCGCCGTGCTCGACCTGCACATCGTTGCGCACGAGTACCAGGGCTCGCAGCCCGTCCCCGGCGACGACCTCTCCACCGTCTACGTCGAGGACGATGTCCTCGACCTCTCGCAGTGGGCGCACGACGAGGTCGCGCTCGCGCTGCCCGAGCAGATCCTCTGCAAGGCCGACTGCGCAGGCATCTGCCCCACGTGTGGCAAGGATCGCAACCTCGAGCCGCACACGCACGAGCAGAGCGCCCCCGACCTGCGCTGGCAGGCGCTCGCCGACCTGCGCGACGAGCTCACGTCTTAACGCGCCCACGCGGGCGAACGTCCTGCTACACTCCGCAGCCGCTATGGCAGTCCCCAAGAGGAAAACATCCAAGTCCCGCCGTGACAAGCGCCGTGCAACGCACGGGATCACGCTGACGGCCACCCATTCGTGCCCGACCTGCAAGTCGCCGAAGCTGCCCCATCGCCTGTGCAAGGTGTGCGGGACGTATCGCGGGCGCGAGGTCGAGCCGCTGCGCCTCCAGGCCCCGTAACGGGCCCCGGGCACAGCCTCCCCAGGAATCAGTAGATTCCTCCCGTGGCCAGGGGAGTCGTTCGCGTTGCCGTTGACGCCATGGGTGGCGACCGTGGGCCGGGCGAGATCGTCGCCGGTGCCGTCGACGCTGCCACCGAGCGCATCGCCCCGGTGATCTTCGGGCCTGCGGGCCTGGACACGCGCGGGCTCGAGCATGTCGTCGCGCCCGATGTGATCGAGATGGACGACAAGCCGGCCGACGCCGTCCGGGCGAAGCCGAACAGCTCGATGGTGGCGGCGTGCCGCTCGGTGGGAGAGGGCCGCTGCGATGTCGTAGTATCGGCTGGCTCGACCGGCGCCATGCTCGCGGCGGGGTTCCGGGTGATCGGCCGCCTGCCGGGCGTGATGCGCCCGGCGATCGGCGTCGTGCTACCGGCGTTGCGCGGGCCGGCCGTGCTGATCGACGCCGGCGCCAACGCCGACGCGCGCCCCGAGCACCTGCTCCAGTTCGCCCTGATGGGCTCGATCTTCTCGGAGGAGGTGCTCGGGATCGTCCGCGCCGAGGTGCGCCTGCTCTCGATCGGCGAGGAGGCCGAGAAGGGCAACCAGCTGACGATCGAGGCGCACGCGCTGCTCGCCGGCAGCGACCTGCCGTTCCGCGGCAACGTCGAGAGCCGCGACCTCCTGCGCGACCCCGGCGACGTGATCGTCTGCGACGGCT
>JANXXF010000437.1 GCA_025350775.1 Actinomycetes bacterium | reverse complement strand
GTCGCAGCGGCCGCCACGGCCACGCACAGCACCGGCCGCAGCGCCTGCCGCATCCCTACCCGCCCTACGACCGGCGGAACGACCAGAGCTTGTTGCCGACGAAGTTCAGTGGCGTGACGAGGACGATCGCGATCGCCTGCGCCGTCACCTTGCCGAGGTCGGCGGCCACAAGCCCGCGGAGGATGAGGAGATTGCCGCCGAGCGAAACGAGGGCGACGACGAGGAAGCGGGCGCCCTGGTGGGCGGCGTTGCCGCGCGAGCGCCGGAACGTCCAGAGGCGGTTGAGGAGGTAGTTGTTGGTGACGGCGACCGCGAAGGAGAGCGCGGCGGCGCCGATGTAGTGCATGCCGGTGCCGTGCACGAGACCCGTGTAGACGCCGAGATTGACGAGAGAGCCGATACCGCCGACGACGAGAAACTGCGCAAGCTGCACCCAGTTCTGGCGACGCCGGAGCGCCTTGATCGCCCGCGTTGGCCCGACGGCGGTCGATTGGGCGGCGGCGTGCGACTCCATCGCTGTCGAGCCTAGCAATGTCGCCAGCGGCCAGAAACACGGCCGAGTCAGCCGAGCCGGCGCTCCATCCAGATCGCGTCCAGCGGGTTGTCGTTGTAACGCGGGATCTCGGTGTAGCCGAGGCTACGGTAGAGGGCGATCGCCTCGGGCAAGAACGGGCTGGTGTCGAGGCGGACGGTGGCGCAGCCGAGTGCACGCGCCTCGGCCTCGAGCGCGGCGAGCAGGCGGCGGCCGACGCCGCGGCCGCGCAGGAGCGGCGAGACCCACATGTGCTTCAGCTCGGCGACGCCCGACTCGAGCACGCGGACGCCGCCGCAGCCGAGCGGCTCACCGGCGCTGCGGACGACGAGAAAGGCGCCGTTCGGCGGGACGAGCTGCGACGCGGCGGCGGCCCAGCCCGGCGGCGGCGTGAAGCCGCCGGGGAAGCGCTCGGCGAGCTCGCCGCGGTAGGAGGCGAGCAGAGCGGCGGCCGTCGCCGAATCGGGCGGCTCCGGGACGATGGCGATGTCCGCGCCCGCGCCCAGGCCGGCGTCAGGTTCCGGGCCAGGGCCAGCCCCCGTGCCGGCGCTCACGGGCCGGGGACGAGCACGGCGAGCGTGTCGCGGTCGACGTCGAAGACGGCCTGCTCGACGTCGCCGAGATCCTCGCCGTCGACCTGGAGCGCGAGCGGCCGGTCGCACACGACCTCGATCCGCTCGAGATCGGTGCCCCGGAACAGGTCGAGCCGCTCGGGGTCGCCGCGGCCGGTGAAGGCGAACGAGACGAGGCCGGGGACGGCGAAAGGGCGGATGCTGCGCGGCGCCGTCAACCCAAGCCCGCCCTCGAAGGTGACGCCAGGCACGAGGTGAACCGGCCACGGCCCGGCGTAGGTGTACGGCGCGCCGTTGGCGACGAGCGCGCACACTGCGCGACCCATGCCGACGATCTCGACCTGCGGCCGGAAGCGGACGCGGTGCTGGGCGGCAATCCCGGTCAGCTCGCGCACGAACGTGAAGTCGCCGGCGCGGCGCTTGCCTTCGCGGCGGCCGCGCGTGTCGACGCGCCGCACGACGTCGGCGTCGAGCCCGATGCCGGCGCTGAACGAGAAGCGGCGCCCGTTGACACGGCCGAGCGCGATGCGCCGGCTGCGGCCCGCCTGGATCGCCTCGGCGAGCTGCTCGGCGGCCCGCACCGGCTCCCGGGCGAGGCCGAGCGCGCGCGGCAGGACGCTGGTGCCGCCGCCAGGAATGAAGCCCATCGGCACGGCAAAATCGGTGCCGTTGAGCGCCTCGTTGTAGACACCGTCGCCCGAGAAGACGCAGATCGCCTCGGCGTCGTCACCCGCCATCGCCGCAAGCTCGCGGCCGTGCCCCGGCCACTCGGTGAGCAGCGTCTCGACGTCACCGGCAACTCCCAGCGCCTCCTCGATCTCGCGCACGCGCGGCTCCGTGACCTTGGTCGCGTACGGGTTGACGATGAGGACGATCCGACCCATGGCGGGACCCTAGCGGCCCTTGAACTCGGGCGGGCGCTTTTCGACGAACGCGGTGAAGCCTTCCCGCGCGTCCTCCGACGCGAACGCGAGGCCGATTGCCCGCCGCTCGATCTCGATGCCGGCGGTGAGGCCGGTCTCGAGCGCCATGTTCACCGCGTCGCGCGCGAGGCGGATGGCGACGGAGCTGCGCTTCGCGATCTCAGCCGCGATGCGGCGGGCCTCGTCGAGCAGAGCGTCGGGGGCGACGACCCGCGAGACGAGCCCGTGGGCGGCCGCCTCCTGGGCGCTGAGCCGCCGGCCGGCCAGGATCATCTCCATCGCGAGCGACTTGCCGATGATCCCGATCGCCCGCTGCGTGCCGCCCGCGCCGGGGATGACGCCGATCGTCGTCTCGGGCAGGCCGAAGACCGCGCGGTCGCTGGCGATGGCGATGTCGCAGGCCATCACGAGCTCGCAGCCGCCACCCATCGCGAAGCCGTCGACGGCCGCGATGATCGGCGTGTTGACGCGGCGGAAGCGATCCCAGCGCGCCATCCGCTCGCCGAGCGCGACGTCGATCGGCGAGGCGCTGAGGAACTGCGAGATGTCGGCGCCCGCCGAGAACGCCTTCTCGCCCCCGGTGAGGATGATGCAGCGGATCGCCGGGTCGGCGTCGAGCGCCTCCACCGTCGCTGCCACGGCGCTCAGCAGCTCGGTCGAGAGCGCGTTCAGCACCTCGGGCCGGTTGAGCCGGACGATCGCGATCGCCTCCTCGCGCTCGAGCAGGACGAGCGGGGTAGGGGGGCCGGGCGCCGCGGCAGGGCCGGGCGCTGCGCCGGGGCCAGGCGGCGCGTCGGCGTCGGCGTCGGCGTCGGCGTCGGCGT
>JANXXF010000406.1 GCA_025350775.1 Actinomycetes bacterium | reverse complement strand
GGCCCCGCGCGTCGAAGATCACGACGGGCTTGATCAGGATGTCCTGGCGGACGGCGTGATCCTTGATGAAGGCGACGTAGCCGTCGTCGCCGACGCGGGGGTAGCCGATGTTGGAGGCGATGCGCCACGCCCAGGTGTGTGAGCCCATCCGCTTGCCGACGGTCATCAGCTGCTCGATCTGGCCCGGCTGGAAGACGATGGCCTCGTTGCCGAACGAGGTCTCGCGGACGGCGCCCTGGGCATGGCGCGTCCACGGTGTCGCGGCGCCGACGGCGCTCACGGCGTCCTGGCTGGCCAGGGTCGCGTGGGCTGCCCTGTTGTGGAAGCTGAGGCCGACGGGGGTGATCGCCGTCGTAATGCCGCCCGCCGAGACGCGCGTCAGCGCTGCGCCAGGGGCCTCGGCGCCGAGCGCGCGCGTGAGGAAAGCAGGGGCTTCGTGGCGGACGGAGGGCGCATGCAACGTCGCGACGGCCGCGATCGCTGCTGCCAGCGCAATAGCGGCCAGCGCCCACAGCTTGCGGTTGCGGGCTGCAGAGACGAGGAGAGCGGCACTCGCCCGCCCACCGTCCCAGCCCGCGAGGGCCCCTGCAGACGCGCTACGTCGGAACGACTCGAATGCCGAACTGCTCATGCTGCCCCACTCCCTCTACCCGCAGACGGGCGTCATTGCTCACAATTGCTGCAACAGCAGATCGCCGGGCGGCATGCCGACGGCGTCGTCGCTGAAACACCCTCATATCCCGCGCGCACTTTAGTCACCCCGGGGAATGAATTTCATATGAGCAACCGATCGGCCTACCGGTCACCCGCGTGCGCACCGCCTCTAACGCAGCGAGCGCCAGGGCTCCTCGGCGAACACGTCGACCACCTCGTACCCGACGGGGCCCGCGCACGGCCCGAGTACGACCGTGATGCGAGCCTTGCCCTCCCCCACGTTGAACGAGGCGTGCACCACGTCGGCCGGGATCGCGACCGCGTCGCCGGGGCGCAGGCGGCGGCTCTCCTGCTCCAACCACTGCTCGATCTCGCCTTCGACGACGACGATCACCTCATCCTGGTCGGGGTGCCGGTGGAAGTTGTGGCCCTGCCCCGGGTCGATCGTCACATCGTTGACCGTGAGCGTCGTCGCGCCCGTCGTCACGGGGTTACAGATCCACGACACGGTGCCCCACTCCATCCGGTCGGGCGCGGGCGCCTCCCCCTGCACGACGAACCGTCCACGCATGCTGCTCTCCTCCTAGCCCTTCACGGGGATCGACTTGAACCGCTTCATGTTCTCGGTCATCGCCGTCTCGGTCGGCAGCCGCTCCATCGAGGAGGCGCCGAAGAAGCCGACGACGCCGGTGGTGCGCTCCAGCACGTAGGCGGCGTCGTCGGGCTCGGCGATCGGGCCGCCGTGGCACAGCACCAGGCAGTCCGGGTTGACAGCGTGCGCCGCGTCGGCCATCGCCTGGACGAGCGGCACCGCCTGCTCCAGCGTCACCGCAGTGTCGGCGCCGATCGAGCCGCCGGTGGAGAGGCCCATGTGCGGCACCAGCACGTCGGCGCCGGCCTCGGCCATCGCGCGCGCCTCTGCCACGGTGAACACGTACGGGCAGGTGAGGAAATCCTGGCGGCGCGCCTCGCGCACCAGCTCCACCTCGAGGCCGTAGCCCATGCCCGTCTCCTCGAGGTTCTGGCGGAAGGTGCCCTCGAAGAGGCCGACCGTCGGGAAGTTCTGCACGCCGCTGAAGCCGATCGCGCGCAGCTCGCGGAGGAAGACATCCATCAGGCGGAACGGGTCGGTACCGCACACACCCGCCAGCACCGGCGTCTTGCGGGCGACCGGGAGCACCTCGCGCGCCATGTCCACCACGATCGCGTTGGCATCGCCGTACGGCAGCAGGCCGGCCAGGGAGCCACGGCCGGCCATCCGGTAGCGGCCCGAGTTATAGATGATGATGATGTCGGCGCCACCGGCCTCGGCGCACTTCGCCGAGAGGCCCGTGCCTGCGCCGGCGCCGATGATCGGGCGGCCCGCGGCGACCTGGGCGCGCAGGCGGGCGAGCGACTCGCTCCTGGGGATCACGTGGTTGCTCCTCGCTGGGTCTGGATCAGCTCGTGCAGCCGGTTGGCCATGGCGAGCGCGAACGCGGGGTCGTTGACGTCGGCCTCGACCCAGTGCGCCTCGATGCGCGGGTCGAGGTTGCGGCGGAGGGCGTCGAAGAGCGCCTCGTCGGCGACAGGGTCGTGGAACGGCATGCCCTCGACAGCGATCGACGAGACGCCGCCCAGCGGCACGAAGAGCGCCGTCGGCCCCGTCGCGCCGTTGAGCTTGCGCGCGATGCGGCAGCCCAGCTCGGCGTTCTCCTCGGGCGTGGTGCGCATCAGCGTCACCGTGGCATTGTGGACGTAGAGGTTGCGGTCGCGGAACTGCGGCGGCACCGTGTCGGCAGGGCCGAAGTTGACCATGTCGAGCGCGCCTAGCGAGACGACCTGGGGGATACCCAGCTGTCCCGCCACCTCGAGCCGCCGCGGATGCGCGGCCAGGACGCCGCCGACCAGCTCGTCGGCGAGCTCGGTGACGGTGACGTCGAGCGCGCCGGCGATGAAGCCGCCCTTCATCAGCTCCTCCATGCTCTCACCGCCGGTGCCGGTCTGGTGGAACACGAGCACCTCATAGCCGAGCTCCTCGAGGCGGGCGCGAGCCGTCGTCACCGCGGGCGTCGTCACCCCGAACATCGATGCCGCGATCAGCGGGCGAGGGGCCGGGACGGGCGGCGCGGGCACGTTGACCATGCCGGCGATCGCGCCGGCAGCATTGGCGATGATGCGCGCCGAGATCTGGTTGATGCCGGCGATGTCGACGACCGAGTACGTCATCGTCACGTCGAGCGCGCCGACGTACGGCCGCGTGTCACCCGAGGCGACGGTCGAGACGATCAGCTTGGGCACGCCCACCGGCAGCGCCTTCATCGCCTCGGCCGCGATCGACGAGCCGCCCGAGCCGCCCAGCGCCGCGATCCCCTGCAGCCTGCCTTCGGCGTAGAGCCGCGCCACCACGGCGCGCGCGCCTCGCGCCATCGCCCCCACCGCGTTGCCGCGGTCGCCGGCCGCCGCCAGCGCTGCCGCGTCGGCCCCGCCCCCGCGCGCGACCTCGACGTGCGTCACGTCCGGCACGACGCCCTGCGCCCCCATCACCCCGGCATCGACGAGGATCGTGTCGAGCCCCTGCTCGCGGACGCGGTCGCGGAAGTACGCGTACTCGACGCCCTTCGTGTCGAGCGTGCCGATCAGGACGACGGTGGCCATGCGCCGAGCCTACTCCGCGCTGGCGGGCGCGCCGGCCGGCCCGGCGGGCGCGCCAGTCGAGCCGCCGTCCGTCGAGCCGCCGCTCGCCGCGCCGCCGCTCTCGGCCAGCGGCTCGACGCCGAGGAAGCGCCGCTGCAGGTCGGGGTCGCCAAGCAGTGCGCCCGCGGTCGTCTCGGTGTGGATCCGGCCGGCAACCATCACCAACTGGCGCTCTGCTACTGCGGTGGCAACACCTAGGTTCTGCTCGATCAGCAGCACGGCCATTCCCTCCTGCACGAGGAGCTTGCACGTCGCCACCATCGTCTCGACGATCGTCGGGGCAAGGCCCTCGGACGGCTCGTCCATGATCAGCAGCCTGGGGTTGCTGAGCAGTGCCCGGCCGATCGCGAGCATCTGCTGCTCGCCGCCCGAGAGCTGCGTCGCCGAGATCCGCTTGCGCTCGGTGAGCCGCGGGAACAGCTCGTACACCGAGTCGATCGTCCAGCGCGAACCGGCCGGCGGCTTGCGCAGCATGCGCAGGTGCTCGTCGGTCGAGAGCGAGCGGAACAGGCGTCGGCCCTGCGGCACGTAGCCGATACCGGCGTCGGCGACACGGTAGGCGGGCGCGCCGCGCAGCTCGTGGCCGTCGAAGCGCACCGACCCGGTCGTGTGGCCGACCAGGCCCATGATCGAGTTGCACAGCGTCGACTTGCCCATCCCGTTGCGGCAGATCAGCGACACCGGCTCGACGCCCATGCTGAAGTCGACGCCCTGCAGGACGTGGGCGCTGCCGTAGTAGGCGCTGAGGCCCGTGATCTCGAGCAGCGCGCCGCTCACTCGTAGTTCCCCTTGCCCAGATAGAGCGCGTGGACCGTCTCGTTGGCGCGGATCTCGGCGGGCGTGCCCTCCACGATCACGGCGCCGTCGTGCAACATGGTCACCTTCTGGGCGACGCTCAGGGCGACATCCATGTCGTGCTCGATCAGGATCAGCGTCACCGCCGGGTCGAGCCCCTGCAGCAGCGAGGTCAGCTGGCCGCGCTCGCCGCGCGAGAGTCCGGACGCGGGCTCGTCGAGCATCACGAGCTGCGGCCGCGAGATGAGGGCCATGCCCACCTCGAGCTGGCGCTGCTCGCCATGCGACAGGGAGCCGACCTGCATGTGCAGCGCGTGCTCGAGCCAGACCTCTGCGGCCATGGCGTGCGCGCGCTCGCGAATCTTCTCGTCGCGCGCCGGCGAGCGGAACGGCCGGAACCTGCCGCCGTCGCGGCCGACGACCGCGAGATACAGGTTGTCCTCGACCGTGAGGCCGAGAAAGAGGCGGGACTTCTGGTACGTCCGCGCCAGGCCGACTCGGCTACGGGCGCGGGAGGGCAGCGCCGTCACGTCCTGCCCGAACAGCTCCACCGAGCCCGAGGTCGGCGGGAAGTCGCCGGCGATCAGGTTGAACATCGTCGTCTTGCCGGCCCCGTTCGGGCCGAGGATGGCACGGCGCTCGCCGTACGCGACGTCGATCGTGACGTCGCGTACGGCGTGCACCCCGCCGAACCGCCGGCCGACCCCCCGCGTGCGGAGGATCGGGCCGGCGTTGGTGGTGGCTTCGGCGGTGGACATCTCAGGCTCTACTTGAGGGTGATGTACTTGCCGATCCACGGAAGCGAGCGCTTCACGCAGGCCGGTGAGGTGCGCCCAGGCGGCGGCGTCGTCGAGCTGAAGGTGCCGCCGAACGTCTGGTCGACCGCCGGGATGCGGCGGATCGTCTTGACGGTCAGCTTGCCATCGGCGCCCTTGATCAGCTGCTGGACGTAGTTGTCGGTGATCGCGTTGCGGTTGGCATCCATCGTGATCTTGCCGTAGGCCGCATCGAGGCTCACCTTGCCGAGGGCGGCCTGGAGGGCCTTCTGCCCGCCGGAGATATCACCCTTGACCGTCGTGAGCGCCTTCACGAGGCCCCACGCCGCGTTGTAGTAGTTGTAGAAGAACACCGACGGAGCCAGCCCGACCAGGTCGGGATAGGTTGCCTTGACCGTGTTGATGAACGCGGTCGCCTTGGCGTCGGTGGCACTGCCATTCGTCGGGCCGGACGCGAGGGCACCCGCCATCCGGTCGCTCAGATCCTTGTACTGCAGCGGATCCGAGAAGAACAGGTTGCCGATGAACTTCTTGCCGTTGATCGGCCCGTGCGCCTGCTCGTATGCCTTGAGGAACGGGATCAGTCCTGCACCACCGACGGCAACGAACGTTCCGTCGACATTGGTGGGCATCTGCTGTGCGTACGACGAGTAGTCCGTCGTGTTCAGCGGCGGGAAGACCCGCTTCGTCACGTTGCCGCCGACTGCGCAGAACTCGGCGATGAAGCCGGCTGCG
>JANXXF010000399.1 GCA_025350775.1 Actinomycetes bacterium | reverse complement strand
CGCGCGCCCGCATGACCACCCGGCCGCGGCCGGTGCGGTAGGCATCGCGGATGCCAGAGCGACCGACGATGTAGCCACCGGTCGGGAAGTCGGGGCCCTTGATGATCTGGGACATCCGCTCGATGTCGATCTCGGGGTCGTCGAGCATCGCGACGCAGCCGTCGATCACCTCGGTCAGGTTGTGCGGCGGGATGTTGGTCGCCATGCCGACGGCGATGCCGGAGGAGCCGTTGACGAGCAGATTGGGGAAGCGCGACGGCAGGACGCTGGGCTCGCGGCGCGACTCGTCGTAGTTTGGGACGAAGTCGACGGTGTCCATGTCGATGTCGCGCAGCATCTCGGTGGCGAGCTGGGCGAGCCGACACTCGGTGTAGCGCATCGCCGCGGGCGGGTCGTCGTCGACGGAGCCGAAGTTGCCCTGGCCGTCGACGAGCGGGTAGCGCAGTGAGAACGGCTGCGCCATGCGCACGAGGGTGTCGTAGATCGACTGGTCGCCGTGCGGGTGGTAGGAGCCCATCACTGCGCCGACGACGCGTGCGCACTTCTTGTAGGGCCGGTTCGGCTGGAGGCCCTCCTCCTGCATGCCGAAGAGCACGCGGCGATGCACGGGCTTGAGGCCGTCGCGCACGTCTGGCAGCGCACGGCTGACGATCACGCTCATCGCGTAGTCGAGGAAGCTGGAGCGCATCTCCTGCTCCAGCTCGCGCGGCTCGATCCGGCCCGGACCCAGTGCTCCCGTGTCTACTTCGGACATGTCCCCACCACCCTGGTCGGCACGCTAGACGTCCAGGAACCGGACGTCGCGGGCGTTCTGCTCGATGAATTCGCGGCGCGGCTCGACCTGGTCGCCCATGAGGGTCGAAAACACATGGTCGGCGCGAGCCGCGTCCTCGACGTCGACGCGGATCAGCAGGCGCTTGCCGGGATCCATGGTCGTCTCCCAGAGCTGGTCGGCGTTCATTTCGCCGAGGCCCTTGAAGCGGCTGACCTGCATTCCTTCCTTCGCCAGCTCGAGCGCGCCGGCGCGGAGCTCGGCGTAGCCCATCGCGACGAGGCTCTTCTTGCCGTAGCGCAGCGTGAACGGCGGCTCGCCCAGCTGCTCGACGAGGCGCTGGTACGCGCGCCTGGCGTTCGAGTAGATCGGCGAGGCGAACAGGGCGGCCGGCACGGTGATGATCCGCGCGGCGCTCGTCTCGTGCTCGACGACCCGCACCTGCAGGCCCTCCTCGGTCTCGGCAAGCACCTCGACGCCCCAGCCGTGCTGGTCGAGCTGGCGAAAGGCGGCGGCGGCCTCGGCGACGGTGCTGGCCTCGGTCTCGACGAGACGATGGCCGACGACCACGTCGGTGGCGGCGGCGCCGAAGTCGGCGCGCAGCCGGGCCGACCAGCCCTCGAGCTCGTGCGCCGTGCGGCTGAAGCGCTGCCAGCGCGCCTCGGTCAGGCGCGGCTGCTCGCCGGCGCGACCATGGATCTCGATCGAGCCGACGCGCTCGCGCACCAGCAGCTCCTCGAACTGCGAGTCCTTCTCCAGGTACATCTCCTGGTTGCCGAGCTTGACGTGGTAGAGCGGCGGCACGGCGATGTAGATGTGGCCGCGGTCGATCAGCTCCGGCATCTGCCGGTAGAGGAACGTCAGCACGAGCGTGCGAATGTGCGAGCCGTCGACATCGGCGTCGGTCATCAGCACGATGCGGTGGTAGCGCAGGCGGGCGATGTCGAACTCCTCGGCGATGCTCGTTCCGATCGCGGTGATCATCGCCTGAATCTCGGTGTTCGAGAGCACCTTGCCGATGCGGTTCTTCTCGCTGTTGATGATCTTGCCGCGCAACGGCAGGATCGCCTGGTACGTGCGGTCACGGCCCATCTTGGCGGAGCCGCCGGCAGAGTCGCCCTCGACGATGAACAGCTCGGCCGACTCGGGGTCGCGGATCGAGCAGTCGGCGAGCTTGCCCGGCAGCGACGAGTTCTCTAGCACGCTCTTGCGGCGTGTCAGCTCGCGCGCCTTGCGGGCGGCATGGCGGGCGCGGGCGGCCTGCACCGCCTTGTTGATGATAGCGCGCGCGTCGGCCGGGTTCTCCTCGAGGAACTCGGCGAGCTTCGCGTTGACGATCGAGCGGACGAAGCCCTCGATCGGCGGGTTGCCCAGCTTCGTCTTCGTCTGGCCCTCGAACTGGGGGTTGCGCAGCTTGACGGAGATGACGGCTGCGAGGCCCTCACGGACGTCCTCACCCTCGAGGCTGTCCTCCTTCTCCTTCAGCAGGCCCTTGTCGCGGGCGTACTTGTTGAGCGTGCCCGTGAGCGCCGCGCGGAAGCCGGAGAGGTGCGAACCGCCCTCATGGGTGTTGATGTTGTTCGCGAACGAGAAGACCGACTCGACGTACGAGCCGTTCCACTGCATGGCCACCTCGAGCGCGCCCTCGTCGGACTCGCCCTCCAGGTAGACGATGCTGGCGTGGCTCGGCTCCTTCGCCCTGTTGATGTAGCCGACGAAGTCACGGATGCCGCCCTCGGCATAGAACTCCTGGGTGGAGACGCCGGTGCGCTCGTCGGTGAGCGTGATGCGTAGGCCGCGCGTGAGGAAGGCGGTCTCGCGCAGGCGCTGGGCGAGAGTGTCGACCGTGTACTCGGTCTCCTCGAAGATCAGGTGGTCGGGCAGGAACGAGATCGTGGTGCCGGTGTCGGTCGCCTCGCCGACGATCTCCATCTCGCCGGCCGGGATGCCGCGCTCGAAGCGCTGGCGGTAGACCTTGCCGTCGCGACGCACTTCCGCGACCAGCCACTCGGAGAGGGCGTTGACCACCGACACGCCAACGCCGTGCAGGCCGCCGGAGACCTTGTAGCCCTCGCCACCGAACTTGCCGCCGGCATGCAGCTTGGTGAGCACGACCGTGAGCGCCGGCAGACCCTGGTCGGCCATGATGTCGACGGGGATGCCCGAGCCGTTGTCGATAACCGTGACCGAGCTGTCCGGGCGGAGGATGACGTCGACGCGGTCGCAGCGGCCCGCGAGTGCCTCGTCGACGGAGTTGTCGACGACCTCGTAGACGAGATGGTGGAGGCCGCGCGGCCCGGTCGAGCCGATGTACATGCCCGGCCGCAGACGGACGGGCTCGAGCCCCTCCAGGACGGTGATGTCTTTTCCGGTGTAGGACGTTTCGGTCATGTGAAAAACCCCTGGAAACTTCCCATTTCCGAGGGTGGACGGAGTCTATCAGAAAGGCCGGTCGCCGCGCCCCTTGGCGAGGCTCGCGCGAGCCGCCCGCGCGACGATTTCGCGCAGCTCCTCGTGCTCGATCGTGGCGGCGAGCGCCTGCGCCGCTGCCGTCTCCGCTGCCGTCGGCTGGAGGGGCGGCTTCGGCGCGAGCGCAGCCGGGTCGGCGGCCTGCGCAGGCACCCGGCCGACAGCGAAGCGAAGCCCGGCCGGTGTCTGGTCGCCGAGCTTCGCCCGTAGGCGCTCCAGGATCTCGCCGGCGAGCTGGGTGAGCTCGAACGTCCAGGACGCGCCGCTCGTCGAGACGTGCAGGATGCCCTCGCGGGAGACGCGCGCCGGCCAGGCGTTGCGGGCGATCGCGTCGCCGACCGCGCCGGGCCAGACGGCCACGATCTCGGCGATCCCGGCATCGGGGCCGAGGCGCGAGAGCTCGTCCCGCAGGGCGTCGCCGAGCCTGTCCACTACGGCTCCCTCACGGTGCCGGGGCCGACGACGAGCAGCTGATCGGGCTCGACGGCGAGGGCGTCCGCACGGTCGACGTCATCAGCGTCTGCCCACCCGTCGGCAGCAGCGCGACCAGTGCCTCGCGGCGCATCCCGTCGAGCTCGGAGAGTACGTCGTCGAAGAGCAGGAGTGGCGG
>JANXXF010000392.1 GCA_025350775.1 Actinomycetes bacterium | reverse complement strand
GATCAGGTCGACCAGCTCGCACTGCAGCCGGTTCGTGTCGTGGAACTCGTCGACGTAGACCGAGCGGAAGCGCCACGCCTCGCGCCGCCGCACCTCCTCCCGGTCGCGCAGCAGGTCGCGCGCACACACCTGGAGGTCCTCGAAGTCGAGGGCCGACTCGCGCTCCTTCGCGGCGGCGTAGGCGGCGGCGAAGCGCTCGAGCAGCTCCTGCAGCAGGTCACGATCGCGGGCGGCGAGCTCGTCGAGGGCGGCCTGCTCGACCGTCTTGCGCGCCTCGTCATAGGCGGCGTAGGAGGTCTTCCCCGGGCCTGCCCCGGCGAACGGCTTGAGCGAGAGCAGCTCGTCGGAAGCGCGCTCGGTGGCGAGAAAGGCGATCGTGGCCCGCGCCCGCTCGCGGGCGACAGCGCCCGCTCCCTCGTCGGCCGCGAGCGTCGTCGCCTCGACCCCCCAGCCCGCCACCGCGGCGGCGAGGCCGGGCCCGGCGCCCAGCTCCAGCACGAGCTCCCGTCCTGCCGAGCGCAGCGTGTCGTAGACGCCCGTCAGCATCCGCCGCAGGCTGCGCGAGCCGTAGCTCGCCAGCAGGTCGGTACGCTCGGGGCCGCCGCCCGCGACGAAGCCGTGCAGCGCCGCCGCGAACGCCTCGCTCTGCAGCACGAGCGCCTGGTTGCCGTCCAGCACGCGGAAGCGCGGATCGAGCCCGGCCGCGAACGGGTGCGCCTTGAGCAGGCGCAGGCAGAAGCCGTGGATCGTCGAGATCCAGGCGCCGTCCAGCTGCCGCGCCAGCCCCGGCTCGCCGAGCTGAAGCAGCCGCAGGCGGATGCGCTTGCGCAGCTCCTGGGCGGCCCGGTCGGTGTAGGTGATGACGAGGATCGAGCCGATGTCGATGCCGCGCTCGCAGACGGCGCGGGCGAACCGCTCGACGAGCACCGTCGTCTTGCCGGTGCCCGCCCCGGCCGAGACGAAGACGACGCCCGCCGCGTCGATCGCCGCCTGCTGCTCGGGATTCGGCGGCCGCCACTCGGGCGCCGCCGGCATCACGGGCACCGTCGCCACTTGTGAACCGACCGGTAGCGTTGATGGGATTCGGGCGCGCGAAAAGCAAACGCTGCAAGGACGCAGGGAGCGTTCGTATGCTGTGCATACGGGCGCGACCGAGGACGCGGCAGGGCGCCGCTTTGCAGCCGCACGAACCCGGCGAACGTTGCCGGTCGGTTCACTTAGCGCCTCACCCGGCACATCGGCCCCAGCTCGCACCAGCTGGGGCAGCTGCCGCCGCGTGGCGTCGTCGCCACCTCGCCACGGCGGATCCGCGCCGCGAAGCCGCGCGCCCGCTCGGCCGCGAGGTCGACCTGCGCCCAGAACGCGTCCTCGTCGAGGTAGTCGTTCCTCTGGAAGCCCGGCACGCCGTCGTCGGCCGACTCCTGGCGCAGCAGCCCGCGCGCCGCCCGCTCGCCGGCCAGCGCCTGGTACACGCCACCCAGCGGCTCGACCCCCACGAGGTCGCGCAGCACGAGCATGTAGAGCGGCACCTGCAGGCGCTCCTGCCGCTCGATCTCGACCGCCGACTGGACGGTCTTCCCCGACTTGTAGTCGACGACCATGCCGCGCGCGCTCCACGGGTCGATATCGATGCGGTCGACCTTGCCCGAGACGAAGACGCCGTCACCGACGTCGAGGCCGCGCTGCAGCTCCGGCGCCGAGCGGTCGGAGCCGAAGCCGACCTCGAAGCGGCGCGGCACGAGCGGCGACGGCGAGGCTGCCTCTTTGATCACGTACTGCTCGAGGTCGCGCCGCAGGCCGTGCTCCAGCTCGCGTCGCTCCAGCTCGGTGAGGTCGAGCCGCACGCCGCCGGTGAGCGCCGCGCTCAGGCACTCGCGCAGGAATGCCAGGCACGCCGCCAGCGACGCCTCGTCCGGGCGGTCGACGCCGACGGCGCGCGGCAGGCCGGCGAAGAAACGGTTGAGCGTCGTGTGCGCGACCGACCCGCGCAGCATCGCGTCGGCCTCGGCGTCGATCTTTCGCGGCGAGATCACCCGGTTGAAGAACCAGATCGACGGGCAGTCGGAGAAGTACTCCAGCTCGGTGACGGCAAAGGTCGAGCGCGCCGCCAGCTCGGCGAGCACCGTCGGGTCGGTCAGCTCGGTCGGCCGCGTGAAGGCGGCGGCGGCGCGGGCCAGGCGCCGCTCCCAGCCGTCGACCTGCCGCCCGAGCGCCGCGACCGTCGCAGGAGCGGACGAGATCAGCGCAGCAGCGGCGCGGATTCGCTCGCGCTCGGTGGGCGCCTCGGCGAGCGGCCAGGTGAGCGCCGACAGCGGCCGGCGCACGGTGGCGGCCTCCAGCTCGGCCTCGGAGAACAGCGAGCGCACCTCACCCCAGAACGGGCTCGGCTCACGCACGCCGCCGTCGTCGCTGGCCGCCTCGCGCACCAGCAGCAGGCGCTGCGAGGCACGCGTGCAGGCGGTGTAGAAGAGGTAGCGGTCGCGCGCGACGCCGTCCGGGCGGACGAGGCGGGCGCTGCGACGCCGCTCGTCGAGGATGCGGCGCGCGTCGTCGTCGAGGAACGGCGTCACCGTCTCGCGGCGCGGCAGGCTGCCCTCCTCCAGGCCCAGCACCACCACGACGTCGTACGAGCGGGTGCGCGCCCGCAGCAGGTCGAGCACGTGCACGCGGCCCGCCTCGAGCGGCCGCGCGAGCCGGACGGAGGCGCGCTCGATCGCCGCAACGGCCTCGTCGCGGGAGAGCGCGCCGCCGAGCCGGCGCCACTCCTCCAGCTCGTCGAGGGCCTCGCTCAGGGCTTCGTGGGCGCGGAGGTCGGCGCGGGCGAGGTCGGACGTTGGCGGCGCGTCGAGGCCGTGGGCGGCTCGCAGCAGCGCCCGTCCGGCCTCGCGCAGCGCCACGATCGGATCGACGGTGGCGCGTAGCGCGGGGATCAGCGGCAGCTCGGCGCTGCGGAGCTTCCTTGTCTCCTCCTCGACCAGCTCGGGGCGCCGGATGGCGCGGCCCCGCAGCCGGCCCTCCACATAGTCGACGTGGCTGCGCTGGAGGCCCGAGTACGGTGTGCGCAGGAAGGCGTAAAGGTCGTTGCGGGTAGGGTCGGCACCCCAGGCGAAGCGCAGCGCGGCGAGCAGGGCCTGGCCAAGCGCCGTCTCGCGGAAGGGGATGCTGCCCTCTACCGCAAACGGCACGCCGAGGCTGCCGAAGGCCGTCTCGAGCGGCGCGCGCCAGCGTTCGACGCTGGGGCAGACGACGGCGATGCGCTCGGGAGCGAGGCCGCCCCGGATCAGCGCGAGCAGCTCGGCGGCGACGAGCTCGAGGGTCGCGCGCGAGCCGGCGCCCTCCAGGAAGCGGATGGCGCCGTCGATCGGCGGCGCCGCCGCCGGGTCGGGGCTGTCGCGGAACAGCGCGCGCTCGAGGTGCGCGAGCGCAGGCCGCGACCACTCGGCAGAGCGCGCGGGCAGCTCCTCGCTGCGGCCGGGGCCGGCGAGCGCCTGCAGGTCGTTGGCGGTGCGCTCGAGCGAGGCGAAGACGGCCCGCCCCGGCTCGTACGGCAGCGAGACGGTGACCTCGGTGCGCCCGGCGAGCGCCTCCAGCAGCGACCACTCGGCCGCCGTGAGGTCCTCGAAGCCGTAGGCGAACACGGGCTGGCCCGCCCACGCGCCCAGCTCGCCGGCCACCCGCTCGGCGGCGTGGCGGCGGAGCAGCGGCAGGTCCCAGCG
>JANXXF010000373.1 GCA_025350775.1 Actinomycetes bacterium | reverse complement strand
GCCACGGTGATGTCCGGGACGCTCTCACGCAGCCGCTCGCCGGCGCCCATCAGCGTGCCGCCGGTGCCGAGGCCGGCGACAAGCACGTCGACGCGGTCGAGCGCCTCGGCGATCTCGGCGCCGGTGCCCTCGTAGTGGGCGCGCGGGTTGTGCAGGTTGCCGTACTGGAATGGCATGTAGTAGCGAGGGTCGGCGGAGGCGAGCTCGAGTGCGAGCCGCACCGCTCCGTTCGACCCCTCCTCGCCGGGCGACGAGATGATCGTGGCGCCGTAGAGCTCGAGCAGGCGCTTGCGCTCGCCTGTCGCATTGTCGGGCAGGACGCACGTCAGACGGTAGCCCTTGAGCTTCGCGATCAGCGCGAGCGCGATTCCGGTGTTGCCGCTCGTCGGCTCCAGCAGCTCGCGGCCCGGCACGAGCTCGCCGGACGCCTCGGCGGCCTCGATCATCGCCCGGGCGACACGATACTTGATCGAGCCGCTCGGGTTCTGGCCCTCGAGCTTGGCGTAGATCCTGACGCCGGCCTTGGGTGTGAAGTTGCGCAGCTCGACGAGCGGCGTGTTGCCGACCAGGTCGAGCAGGCTCGAGCCGACGGTGAGGCTACTGCCGAGCCGCCGATGCATGGGGCTAGCGGCCGCCCGCCATCGCGGGCAGCAGGATCACGGTCGCCGCCTCGGTGACAGGGGTGTCGAGCCCCTGCAGCGTCCGCACGTCCTCGCCCTCGAGGTAGACGTTGACGAATGGTGCGACTTCGCCGTCCTCGAAGATCTGGCCCGCGAGGCCGGGGTACTTCGCCGCGAGGTCGTTGAGGACGGCACCGACGGTGGCGCCGCTGGCGTCGACCTGGCGCTGGCCGCCGGTCTCGCCGCGCAGAGTGGGGGGAATGCGAACGGTCGTCATGCGTGTGCGTGCGCTCCTGCCTGGTGTGCCCCGCCGCCGCCCTGGCAGAACTCCACGTAGTCGATGTACTCGGTGATGGATGGGTGGTCGCCACAGACGGGGCAGCTCGCATCGCGCTTCAGGCGCACCTCGGTGAACGAGGGCTCAAGCGCGTCGAACAGCAGCAGCCTGCCGATCAGTGGGTCGCCGATGCCGAGGAGCAGCTTGATCGTCTCGTTGGCCTGGAGCGAGCCGATGATGCCGGGCAGGACGCCGAGCACGCCACCCTCGGCGCAGCTGGGAGCGAGCTCCGGCGGCGGCGGCGACGGGAAGAGGCAGCGGTAGCAGGGGCCGTCCTGCGGCTTGAAGACGGTAACCTGGCCCTCGAAGCGGAAGATCGAGCCGTGCACGACGGGGATGTTGTGCCACACCGACGCGTCGTTGACGAGGTAGCGCGTCGGGAAGTTGTCGGCGCCGTCGACGATCACGTCCCAGCCGTCCGCGAGGATCCGCTCGACGTTCTCGGAGTTGAGCCGCTCGCGATAGGTGATGACGTTCACGTCCGGGTTGAGCGCCTGCAACGTCCGCTTCGCCGACTCGACCTTCGGCTCGCCGAGCGTCGTCGTCGAGTGGAGGATCTGGCGCTGGAGGTTCGACGCGTCGACGGTGTCATCGTCGATGATCCCGATCGTGCCGACGCCGGCAGCAGCGAGGTACAGCGAGGAGGGCGAGCCGAGGCCGCCGGCGCCGATCAGCAGGACGCGCGAGTCGAGCAGCTTGATCTGCCCGGCCTCGCCGACCTCGGGGATCAGCGTGTGCCGGCTGTAGCGCGAGCGCTGCTGCGGCGAGAGCGAGACGGGTAGCTTGACGTCGAAGCCGTTGCGCTTCCAGTCGGTGAACCCGCCGGCGAGCGAGCGGACAGCGGTGTAGCCGAGGTCCTGCAACGTCTTTGCGGCGAACGCCGAGCGGGCGCCGCCGGCGCAGTACACGATTACCGGCTGCGAGCGGTCGGGCGCGACCTGCTCGATGCGAGACTCCAGGAAGCCGCGGACGACGTGCGTGGCGCCGGGCAGATGGCCCTGCTCCCACTCGTCGAGCTCGCGGACGTCCACGAGGGCGGGGGCGGCAGCGCCGGCGAGCAGCGCGTGGGCGCTCTGGGCGTCGATCTCGGCAATCTCGGCCTTGACGGCCTGGAGGAGGTCTCTGTAGCTAGGCATCGCTTTCCAAAGTATAGCTTCGGGGGTCAAAGCGTTGCAACGCCCGGTCCGCGCCGGCTATTCCGCAGCCTCCGGCCGCTCCCGCAGCCGCCGCTGCAGGTGTCGCCACAGCTTCCGTTGGCGACGTCGCCGGTGCTTCCGCCCGGTGCGCCCGTCCGGTGGGCCTGGGGCCGGGTATCGTCGGCTGCGTGACTCCACGCCAGCGCACCGTTGCTCTCGTTGCGGCCGTCTCCGTTGCCGCGGCCGCCGTTACCGTCGGCGTCACGCTCGCGCAGAGCGACCGGGCGAAGACGGCAATCGCCGGCGCGCCTGTGGTGGGCAAGCCGCTCTCGGGCGCGCCCCCGCTCGTGCTCGAGCTCGGCGTGCGTGACGACGCAGAGGCCCTGGCCCTGCGGGCGGCGTCCCGGTTGCTTGCGGCCGGCAAGCGCATCGACGCGGCCCGCCGCTTCAGCCTCTACCACTCGCTCGACGCGCAGGTGGCGCAGATCGTTGCGCAGTGGTCGCCGGATGCCGGGCTCCGTGGCCTCCAGGCGCTCGCGCTCGAGCACCCGGACAGCGGCCTCGTGCAGCTCCACCTCGGGCTGGCGCTCGTCTGGGTCGGTCGCGTGGCCGAGGCCGAGAAGGCGTGGCTCGCGGCGCTCGAGAAGGACCCCGACACGGCGTATGCGGTGCGCGCCGCCGATCTGCTGCACCCGGACCTGCCGCGCGGGCTACCGGCCTTCATCCCGTCCTTCCCCAACCCGCCCGGGCTGGACGGACTCGCGCCGCAGGCCCAGCTGGCGCTGCTGGCGCGGCGCGCTGCGCAGGGAGGCGCACACGACCGCATCTCCTACGGCGTCGCGCTGGAGCGACTCGAACGGCGCGTGTCGGCCGAGCGCCAGCTGGCGCTGGCCGCCGTCGCTGCGCCGAACGACCCGGAGGCGCTTGCCGCCGCCGCCTTCGGCCGCTTCGACAAGCAGCGGCCCGAGCGGGCGTTCTCGCAGCTCGGCCCGCTCGCGAAGCGGTTCCCGCGCTCGGCGACGATCCGCTACCACCTCGGCGTGCTGCTGCTCTGGCTCGGCGAGATCGACCAGGCCCGCAAGGAGCTCCGGCTCGCGGTGGCCGACGGTCGCAAGGGGCAGGCGGTTGTCGATGCAGCGCAGCAGCTGCTCGCCGAGCTCGCCAAGCTGAAGAGGTAGCGGCTTCGCCCGATCCGTCCGAGGCCCGTGCAACAGTGCCGCATCCCGGCGCTGCGCCGGGGCCACCGAGGCGCACGAGGGGATCAGCGTGAGCGAAGGCGACGAGCTCGAGATCGGGTCGCAGCGGTTCGTCGACCTGCTCGCGAACGAAGGGCCGCTCGGCCTGTTCGCCGAGGCGCTTGGCGAGGACGGAGCCGTGGGCGTAGCCGTCGACGACGTGCCCCTCGATGACGTCGAGGACGAGGCCGACGAGCCCGGGCCGCAGGAGCTCGTGGCTGCAGCCGCCGACGACGATGAGCTCGACCTGGAGCCGGGACCGGGCGAGTCGACGACCGATGCGCTCCAGTTGTTCCTGCGCGAAATCGGGCGTGTGCCGTTGCTCACTGCGGCCCAGGAAATCGAGCTCGCCAAGCGCGTCGAGCGTGGCGATATGCGTGCAAAGAGTCTGATGATCGAGGCAAATCTGCGGCTCGTCGTGTCGATCGCGAAGCGCTACCGCAACCAGGGCCTGCCGTTCCTCGACCTCATCCAGGAGGGGACGATCGGGCTCGTGCGCGCGGTCGAGAAGTTCGACTGGCGGCGTGGCTACAAGTTCTCGACCTACGCGACCTGGTGGATCCGCCAGGCCGTTGCCCGGGCGCTCGCTGACAAGGGGCGCACCATCCGCATTCCTGTCCACGTCGTCGAGAAGCTCAACCGCATCGCTCGGGCCGAGCGCGCCCTGCGGGCCGACCTCGGGCGGGAACCGACGATCCTCGAGGTCGCCACGGCGCTCGAGCTGCCTGTGGACGAAGTCGAGCAGATCGTGCGCAGCGCGCAGTCACCGATCTCGCTCGAGAAGCCGGTCGGCGACGACGAGGAGTCGGAGTTGGGGCACTTCATCAGCGACGGCAACGCGCCGCTGCCGGACGAGGCCGTCGAGGTGACGCTGCGCAGCGAGGCGCTGCAGCGGGCCGTGTCGCGGCTGTCCGAGCGTGAGCGTCGCGTCGTCGAGTTGCGCTACGGCCTCAACGGCGAGCACCCGCGGACGCTGGACGAGGTCGGCCGCATGTTCGAGGTCACGCGGGAACGCATCCGGCAGATCGAGAACCACGCGCTGCGTAAGCTGCGGACGCTCGCCGAGGGCGAGTCGCCGGGTGCCGGCGACGGTAGCGGCGACGGTAGCGGCGCCCGCATCGAGGCGTAGCAGCCGCGGGGTTCAGACTCCGCCATAGTGCACGGGGCGACTAGACTGGCCCCCAGTGGACGCGCCCTGGCTGGACGAGCTCTCGGAGCTGCTGCGGATCCCGAGCGTGAGCGCCGATCCGGCGCACGCGGGTGATGTGCTTGCCGCTGCCGCCTGGGTGCGCGACTACCTCCGGCGCGGTGGCGGCGAGGCCGAGGTCGTCGACTGGCACGGGCAGCCGCTCGTCATCGGTGAGATCCGCGCCTCTGTCGGTGCGGCCACTGCGCCGACCGTTCTCGTCTACGGCCACTTCGACGTGCAGCCACCCGCGCCGCTCGACCTCTGGGTGACACCGCCGTTCGAGCCGACGATCGTCGACGGCTCGCTCTACGCGCGGGGTATCGCCGACGACAAGGGGCAGCTCTACATGCTGCTCCGCGCTGCCGCCGGCCTGGCCGGCGAGGGCGCCCTGCCGGTCAACGTCCGCTTCGCCTGCGACGGCGAGGAGGAGGTCGGCGGGCACTCGATCGTCGAGTTCCTCGAGCAGGACGAGCGCGGTGCCGACGCGGCCGTCATCTTCGACTCGGGCATGGTCGCAGAGGAGGTCTGGGCCTTCGATGTCGCCACCCGCGGGCTCGTCTACTACCACGTCGAGCTGGAGAGCGGGGAGCGCGACCTCCACTCGGGGATCTATGGCGGTGCTGCGCAGAACGGGATCCACGCGCTGCTGCGGACGCTGGCTGCGGTGCTCCCGGGGCCGGACGGCCGGCTGCCGGAGCCTCTGCGCGTCGGGCTCGTGCCGCCGACCGCTGACGAGCTCGCGGACTGGGCGACGATGCCCCCCGGGGCCGGCGAGCTCGCGGCGCAGGGCGCGACGCCGGCCGATGCCCGCGGCGCCGAAGAGTTCTACCTCCGCACCTGGGCCGAGCCAGCGGTCGACATCAACGGCATCGACGGCGGCTCTCCGCAGCTCCAGAAGACGGTGCTCCCGGTGAAGGCGGTCGCCAACGTGTCGATCCGGCTGGCGCCGGGCCAGCAAGTGGAGCCGGTCGCGCGCGCATTCGAGCGGCTGCTGCGCGACGCCACGCCCGCGGGCGCGCGGCTGACCGTCGACCGGCTGTCCGCGGCCCCGCCTGGCCTTGTCGATCCTGCGGCACGGGCGGTGCAGCTCGGCCTCGACGCGTTCGAGCAGGCGCTCGGCGTGCGGCCGCTGCTCGTCCGCAGCGGTGGGACGCTGCCGATCGTGCCGGCGCTCGCCGATCGCGGCATCCCGACCGTCATCACGGGGTTTGCGCTGCCGGACGCGAACATCCACTCGCCGAACGAGAAGATCCGCGTGGAGTACCTGCCGCGCGGCATCGCCGCTGCCCGGGCGCTCTTTGTCGCCTGGGGCGGGCTGCGCTAGTGCTCGGTGGGGGGCTCGCTGCCGTGCTCGTGCGAGCAGTCGAGCCAGTCGTGCCCGAACACCCGCATCGCGTCGATCACGTTGAGCAGGGCGCGGCCCTTCTCGGTCAACGTGTACTCGACCCGCGGCGGCGCCTCGGGGAACGAGTGCCGGACGAGGATCTCCTCGTCCTCGAGCGCGCGCAGCCGCTCGGACAGGGTGCGCGGGCTGATGCCCGGACACGCGTGCTCGAGCTCGGAGAAGCGGCGCGAGCCTTCCGAGAGATCGTGGACGATGATCGCCGTCCACTTGGCGCCGATGATGTCGGCGGCGGCGGCCACGCCGCAGGTCGCGTCGTGAACCTCTCTCATCGTGCGCATCGCCTCGTGACTATAGCGCCGGATCCGGCTGGGCCTGCAGCGTGATCGACCTCCACTCGCATGTGCTGCCCGGCATCGACGACGGCGCCGCCACGATCGAGGAGAGCCTGGGCATTGCCCGTGCGGCCGTCGCCGACGGCATCGCAGTGCTTGCGGCCACGCCGCACGTGCGGGAGGACTACCCGATCACCGCCGCGACGATGGAGCGGCTGCTCGGTGACGTGCAGGCAGCGGTCGCGGCTGCGGGAATTCCGCTACGCGTGGTGGGCGGCGGCGAGCTCTCCCTGGAGATGGTGGCGGGGCTCCCGTTCGAGGAGGTGCGGCGCTTCGGCCTCGCAGGCAATCCGGGGTACGTCCTGGTCGAGACGCCGTACCGCGGCTGGCCGCTCGAGATCGAGCAGCGCCTCTTCGAGCTGCGGACGAACGGCATCGTCCCGGTGCTCGCGCATCCCGAGCGAAACGGCGAGGTGCAGGCGCACCCGGAGCGACTCGAGCGGCTCGTCGCAGCCGGCACGCTCGTCCAGGTGACCGCTGCCTCGCTCGACGGAAGGCTCGGGCGGCGTGCACGTACCTGTGGGCTCGACCTTATCGGGCGCGGCTTCGCTCACCTGCTGGCAAGCGACGCGCATACCGCCACGGTGCGCGAGATCGGCATGTCCGCCGCCGCCGCCGCCGTCGGCGATCGTGAGCTCGCCGACTGGCTCACCGTCGGGGTGCCCGGCGCGATCCTGCGCGGTGAGCCGGTGCCGCCGCGGCCGCAGGGTCGCCCGCGCGGGCTGCTCGGGCGCCTGCGCCAGCGCTGAGCGCCGCCGCGCCGGCACGCCGCCGGCTGCCAGGCTCGTCAGAGCAGCGCGAGCGCGGCCCGGGCGACGCGGGCGGGCCCCCCAGCAGCGCGACGAACGCGGGTGGCACCCACCAGTCGTGCCATGGGAGGCGGGCAGGGCGGGGCCGCCGAGCGGCTCGGCCGCCTCGAGCCGGGCGGCGAGCTGGAGCCAGGTCAGGTCGTGGACGTGCACGGTGACGTGGCCGGCCCTGTCAGTCCCAGGGCGGCGGGTTGTGCAGCCAGCGGCCGCCGACCATCGTGGCGACCACCTGGATCGTTGCCAGCTCGTCGGCGGGGCAGGCGAACGGGTCGCGGTCGAGCACGACCAGGTCGGCCAGCTGGCCGGGGATGAGACGGCCGCGGCGGCGCTCCTCGTGGCCGAGCCAGGCCGGCGTCGTCGTCGAGGCCTCGACTGCCTCCCACATCGCCAGCGCCTCCTCCGTCCGCCAGCCGGGGCGGTCGTCGAGCGTCCGCGTGACGGCGGCGCGGATGCCGGCGAGCGGGTCGAGCTCCTCGATCGGCGCGTCCGACCCGTTGGCGACGACCGCACCCGATTCGACGAGCGAGCGGTAGGCGAAGGCGCCGTCGAGCAGGCCATCCCAGCGCTCGTCGGCGAGATCGCGGTCGGCGGCCGCATGCGAGAACTGCACGGAGGCGGCAACGCCGAGCTCGGCGAAGCGGGGCAGGTCGTTGGGATGGAGGCACTGGGCGTGCTCGATGCGCTGCCGCAGGCCCTTCGGCTCCCACAGCTCGCGCGTCGAATCGGGTGCGGTCGTCGCCAACGGGTCGGACGCGCCGATCGAGGAGCTCGACCCGCTCGCCGGCATCCGCGCCGCCGTCACGCGGAC
>JANXXF010000351.1 GCA_025350775.1 Actinomycetes bacterium | reverse complement strand
CCGGCCCCGGAAGGCGGCGCCCGGCCCCGGAAGGCGGCGCCCGGCCCCTGGGCGCGGCGTCCGGCGGGCGCGGAGAAACGCCCGGCGCCCCGCCGCCCACCCCGGCTCAGCCCGGCGGCAGCCGGTAGAGCGCGTAGCGGGCGTCGCGATAGACGGCGACCAGCGGCAGCACCCGGGTCGAGCGCTTCGCATCCGTGACGATCCACGAGGCGCCGTAGCGGCGCGGGATCGCCAGGTCGCCGCTCGTGCGGAAGGCCGCCGCGTCGGCGTAGCGGCTGTACGGGCGGTTGGCCTTCGTGTCGGCGACGTGGGTGGGTGGCGCGACCGCGATGTAGACGGGCGCATACGCGGCGATCGAGTAGCTCGTCTGCGGCTCCGACCAGACGATGGCGCGCTCGGGCACCTGTTGCCGCAGCGCCGACACGAGCCCGGGGGTGAGCGGGTCGGCGCCCTCGGCATCGCGCGGGCTCCAGTTGGCGAAGCCGTGGATCGCCACCGGCAAGACGAAGAGCAGCGCCGCGCCCGCCGCCACGACGCCCGCCGGCCGTACAAGGTTGCGGCGCACGACGAGCGCCACGACCAGCGCGGCGACCCCGCCGCCCGCGGCGATCCACGTCACCAGCCCAGGCCCGCCGCCACTGCCGCCGCCGCCGCCGCCGCCGCCGAAGCGGTAGCCGAAGTCGCCCGGGTACGCGTGCTGGAGCAGGATCCCCGTGACGAGCGCGAGCGGCAGCAACGGCGGCCCGAGCAGCCGCGCCAGCACGAGCATGCCGCCCGCGAACGCGAAGGCGAACGGAAGGAAGCCCGCCGCCCGCCGCGACTGCGAGAGCGACACCGCGTCCGAGAAGTGCGTGAACAGGAATGGCACGAGCATCAGCGCGAGCACCGCCAGCGACCCGCCCAGCACGAGCGCCGCCCAGCGCCGGCGCGCCGCGAGCGCGGCCAGCGGAACCGCCGCCAGCGCCGCCACCGCGACCGCGCCGGTGCGCGCGAAGATGGCGGGCGCCAGGTGGTAGCTGGTCAGCGACGAGACGTCGAGCTGGCCCGCGTACTTCGCGAGCGCCCGCCGCTTCTCGACGGCCGAGGGGTCGTGCGAGACGGTCTGGCGAATCACCGGCAGCAGCCACAGCGTCACGCCGATCCACGGCAGCCCCATCGCCGCGAGCCCGGCGGCGCCCGCCTTGAGATCCTCGCCGCGCGCCAGCACCGCCCGCACGACGACGAAGCCGCCGAGCGGTATCCACAGGAACAGCGCGTACGTCGGGTGGGCGAACGAGACGCCGACGGTGATCGCGGCGAGCGCGGCGAACAGGGCCGGCCGCGGGTCGCGCAGGCACACGAAGAAGAGGGCAAGGGCGGCCGGTACGAGCAGCTGTCGCGCGGCCGTGCCGGGGAGGGCGAGCGAGGCGTACTGGCCGCCGCCGCCTGCGGCGAGGCCGGTGATTGCGACCTGGGCGAGCAGCGCCGCGAACCCTGCGGCAGCCGAGCGGAACACGGCCACACCCGCCTGGTAGGCGACCGCGAATGCGAGCGGGGCGAGGACGCTCGCCTCGTGGTGCAGCGCCGAAGCCGGGTCGACGGCGGCAACCTTCGCGACGAGTGCGATCAGCCCGTGCCACAGCGGGAAGGCGTAGCCGGGGTGCAGCCCGCCGTCGCGGAACTCGTTGACCGCGTGCAGCGAGAGCGCGCCGAACTCGTCGAGCTTGCGGATCCGCGCAAGATGGAACAGCGCATCGCCGTCGATCTGCCCGGCGACCTTCCACAGCAGCATCCCGAAGACGATCCCGAGCGCCAGCACGAGGCCGCCGAGTCGGGCACCCCGCGCGCGCTCCCGCACCGTCCCCTCCTCCGCTCTCTCCTCCGCCCGCACCGCGAACGGCAGAGCTGCCGCCCCGATCCCCAGGTGCAGGCCGAGCGCCAGCCAGATCGACCCGCCCACGGCGAAGGTCACCGCGAAGGCGACGAACGTCGTCGCACATGTCCAGGCGAGCGTGCCTGCGACCCCCGGCGTCCGCAGCGCCCGCGCCAGCACCGCACCCGGCAGCAGCACGACCAGCGTCGCGAAGGCCAGCCGCAGGTACAGCCCCACGCCCGAGCCTGGCAGCAGCCACGCCACCGCGAGCGCGAGCGGCGCGACTGCCCACCAGCCGCGCAGCCGGAAGGTGAGGCGGACGTTCATCGTGGCGCGTCCCCCGGGCTGTCGCGCGGGTTCTCGCGCGGCGCGTCCAGCAGCTCCTGCACCGAGCCAGAGGCGAGCCAGCGCGCCGCCTCCCGGTACATCCGTCCGCGTGCCCCGGGGAACAGCGCCCCGCGCAGCCGCAGGGCCCACAGCAGCAGCAGCCGCGCCCTGGCCGCGCTG